>CBIHLI010000257.1:0-1506 GCA_966210575.1 uncultured Sphingomonas sp. | reverse complement strand
TTCAATGCCTTGTCGAGCGCGGGAGCGAAGTCGGCGGTCTTGTCGACCGTTTCCGCCCAGCCGCCATAAGCGCGCGCGAGGGCAGCGAAATCGGGATTCTCGAGGTCGGTCGCCGAGACCCGCTTCGGATAGTCGCGCTCCTGGTGCATCCGGATCGTGCCGTAGCTGCCATTGTCGACGAGGATGACGAGCAGGTCGCAGCCGCGCTGAGCGGCGGTTGCCAGCTCCTGCCCGTTCATCAGGAAATCGCCGTCGCCGGCGACGCAAACCACCGGCCGGTCCTTGAAGCGGAGCGCGGCGGCGACCGCGGCCGGCACCCCATAGCCCATCGTCCCGCTGGTCGGGGCGAGCTGGGTCGGCATCGGCCCGTAACGCCAGTAGCGATGCACCCAGCCGGAGAAATTGCCGGCGCCGTTGGTGACGATCGTCTCGGCGGGAAGCCGCTCACGCATCGCCGCGACGCACAGCCCGAGGTCGAGCTTGACGCCTTTCGCCGGCTTCGGCTCCGACCAGTCGAGCCATTGCTTGTGCGCCTGCTCGCCGCAGCCGAAGCGGACCAGATCGGGATCGATCCAGTCGTCGACCATCTCGGCGAACTCGCCCATGTCGGCGCAAATCGGAAGGTCAGCGTGATAGACGCGGCCGAGCTCGTTGGGGTCGGGATGGACGTGGACGAGGGTCTGGCCGGGGTGGTCGGGGGTGATCAGCGTGTAGCCGTCGGTTGTCGCTTCGCCGAGCCGGGTGCCGACGGCGAGGATCAAATCGGCGTCGCGGATGCGCTTCTGAAGCTCCGGATTGGGCCCGTAGCCGAGGTTGCCGGCATAAACGCCGCAGCGGTTGGCGATCGCGTCCTGGCGGCGGAACGCGGCGGCGGTCGGGATGCCGTAGCGGAAGGCGAAATTCGCGAAATGGTGGGCGGCGCGCGGGCTCCAGTCGGCGCCGCCGACGATCGCGACCGGCGCGGCGGCCTCCTTTAGCAGCTCGAACAGGACCTGAATGGCACCCGGATCGGGCTCCTCCGCGAGCGGCGGGACACGCGGCCGGTCTGGGACGTCGACTTCGTCGCGAAGCATGTCCTCGGGCAGGGCGAGGACGACCGGGCCGGGGCGGCCGGCGGTGGCGACGCGGTACGCTCGCGCGACATATTCGGGGATCCGCCGCGCGTCCTCGATCCTCGCCGCCCATTTGGCGATCGGGCGGAAGAAGTCCGGGAAGTCGATTTCCTGGAAGCCTTCGCGGTCGCGGTCGGAGCGGGCGACGTCGCCGATGAACAGGATCATCGGCGTCGAATCCTGGAAGGCGACATGGACTCCGCCGCTGGCGTTGGTCGCTCCGGGACCGCGAGTCACGAAGGCTATGCCCGGGCGCCCTGTCATCTTGCCGTCCGCGTCAGCCATATAGGCGACCCCGCCTTCCTGGCGGCAGACGGTGACGGCGATCTCCGGCGTGTCGTGAAGCGCGTCGAGCACCGCGAGAAAGCTTTCCCCCGGCACGGTGAAAACCCGG
>CBIHLI010000256.1:0-1551 GCA_966210575.1 uncultured Sphingomonas sp. | reverse complement strand
GCTACAGGCCGAGTGGAGTAACGACCGCTCGGCCGAGCGGTTCGTCAGCAGGGTCGAACAGGCCCGCGACATCCTGTCCCGCAACGGCGGTCACAGTGCCAGCCAGCCGCGCATGGCCTCGACCTACTGAGACGTAAGGAGGGCCGTCTTGTTGGCGCCCCTCCCTTCCACTTTGGTCTCCAGAAGCATCCCGGCGGTTCCTAGGCCAGAATAGTGCGCGAAAACATCCGCACTGCGCACCATTGAGGGTCCCATTCATGATAGCCGCAACATTGTCGCGACAAGGGCGCCCTTCCCCTCATCTGCGCACTTTCGATATCGGACCACTGGTTGCAAAATATCGATAATCAATATATACCTTGCCGTAATTCGTGCTTTGGGTTATCGTATATCGATAATTCGAGGATCATGCCATGCCTGCATCCGATTCACCCGCACTTCCCGTCGCCTACGTCGCGCTCCGTATCCTGATCATCCTGAACTGGGTCATGGGATTGGCGATACTGGTTTTGCTGACGGTCATGCCGAACCGAGAGTGGATCATGAGCGCCTTCGAGCTTTCGCCATCGCCGGATACGGAGCGATTGATCCTGGGGTTGCGCACGATCGCCACGATCGGCCTCGCCACCATCCCTCTGAACTACGTCGTGCTCAAGCGGCTGCTGTCAGTCGTCGAGAGCGTTCGCGAAGGCGATGCATTCATCGTCGCCAATGCGCGGCGACTTCAGGCGATCGCCTGGGCCTTGCTTGCGCTCCAGATTCTCAGTCTCGTCATTGCCGCCATCGCCAAAAGCGTCTCGACCCCCGACCATCCGGTAGAGCTCGATGCCGGCTTCTCCGTCACCGGCTGGCTCGCCATTCTCCTCATCTTCGTCCTTGCGCGCGTCTTCGCCGAAGGCGCGCGAATGCGCGAAGAGCTGGAAGGGACGGTCTGACATGGCGATCGCCGTCAAGCTCGACGACTTGCTTCACGAGCGCCGAATGACGCTGACCGAGCTCGCCGACCGGATCGGGATCACTCTCGCCAATCTGTCAATCCTCAAGACGGGCAAGGCCCGGGCGATCCGCTTTTCCACGCTCGAAGCGATTTGCGCGGCGCTTTCGTGTCAGCCGGGAGACTTGCTCCAGTTCGAGCCAAACGACGACGAGGGCGTGTCCGCCCCCTAGGAAAATCGGGCCGCCCACATTATGTGGCGCGCTCCCATGGAAATCGAACTCCCCACCCCGCCCAAGGTCGGCATGGTTTCGCTCGGCTGTCCGAAGAACCTCGTCGATTCGGAGCGAATCCTCACCAAGCTGAGGTCCGACGGCTACCAGATGTCGCCGGATTATGCCGGCGCCGACGTCGTTCTCGTCAACACCTGCGGCTTTCTCGATTCCGCCAAGGAGGAGAGCCTCGAGGCGATCGGCGAGGCGATCGCGGAGAACGGCCGAGCCATCGTCACCGGCTGCCTGGGCAAGGAAGCCGAGCTGATCCGGGAGAAGATTCCGAACGTCCTCGCCGTGACCGGCGCCCATCAATATGAGGTAGTGGTCGGCGCGGTCCATGTC
>CBIHLI010000255.1:0-1604 GCA_966210575.1 uncultured Sphingomonas sp. | reverse complement strand
GACCTGAACGCTCCTGCGGCGGTGCAGCGTCCGGAAGGCGTCATCGGCGCTAGCGCGATCAACCTGGAGTTCGGCGGCACCCCCGCAGACCTCTACACGCTCTACGTCCAGAACACCGGCACTAGCGACGTGCCGGCCGGGTTCGTCATTTCGGACCTTGGGCTCGAGGGCGATGGCGAAGGCGGATTGCCGCCCAACTCGCTCGACGTCGTCATCAACGGACAGATCGTCACCGGCCAGGGAACGCTGACGGGCATCGACGTGCGCGATGCACTGGTTGCATCCGAAGAGGGAGACCTGACCCCGTTCACGGCGACCAGCACTGTCAACGGCTGCCTGCTGACCGGCGCCTGCGTCGAGACCCCCAACAACCCCTTCCCGCCGGACTTCACTCCGACGCCAGGCATCCAGGACGAAATCGTCCTGATCGGCGACGACCCGGCCCCGCCGCCGGAATTCGGCAACGAGGACGTCATCGACGACAACGACGAGGAGACGGAGGACACCAGCCCGATCGTCCCGCCGCAGCCGCTGTTCGACACCAGCGAAATGGGCGAGGCCGAGGGCACGGGCAACCCGGCCTTCAACACGACGATGCGCTCAAGCCCCGGCATCAAGCAAGAAGGCGATATCGACGATCCGGTTTCGGGCGGCGGCAATCCCGCATTGATGGAATCGCCTCCGGCCCCACCCGCCGGCAGCCAGGAGAACCAGCAATGACCCGCGCGCTGATCGTGCTGCTCGCGGGCGTCGCGAGCCTTCCGTCCGTGGCGAACGCGCAAAGCGGATCGCCCTTGTCGGTCCGAAGCGGATTCCGCCTGGGCGACGCGGGCGTGCTGTGCACCGCGCAGGTCCGGTCGACCGACCAGCGGCTGACGGGCCTGTTCGACCGCGCCTACCAGCTGACCTGCCGCGACGCGGCCGGGCCGATCGGCAGCATGCTTGCCGTCCGCCGTCCGGTGGAGCTGGCGACCGAGCCGACCGCGCTTCCGTCCGGACCGCTAAGCTGTGGCGCCGAAGAGGCCGCGACCATCGAAGGCGTAGGCGCCGTGAGGGCGACGACCTGCCGCGATGCGGCCGCCGGCATCGATTACAAGCGCTATGCGATCGACCGCGGCAAAACCCATTATTGGGTCGAAGGCCTTGCCGGTTATGATCCGGCCCTGCGGCTGGCATTGGCGTCGGTCGTCACCGACCGGCAGCAATCGGGCGCCGTTCAGGTCGCGACGACGCAAGTCAGCGATCCGGCGAGCTTTGCCCGGATCCAGGCAGGCACGCTCGATGCGGCCGGCGTCCGGACCGAAGCATATTCGCGCAACAACGGCGGCCGGTTCGCGGAATCCGCCGAGTTTTTCGAAAATCTGGTCGAACGCGATTCCAATAGCCCGGCGGCGATGGGCGAGGCCCTTGCCAACCAGGGGCTGCAGCAATCGAACCTCGGCAATTTCGGCGCGGCCGAGCGGCTGTTCGCCAAGGCCGCAAATGTGAGTCCGTCGACCGACGGCGTGCTGCAACGCCTGATCCGCAACTATCGCGGCATCAACCTGCTGAACCAGCATAAGGCGAACGAGGCCGCGGCCGTGCTGGCCTCGACAATGCCGCCG
>CBIHLI010000254.1:0-1630 GCA_966210575.1 uncultured Sphingomonas sp. | reverse complement strand
GCTTGGCCCAGCCCGCGCTGCGCCTCGGCGCCTTGCCCGAAGCCGCCACCGCCCCTGATCGAGAAGCCTGGCACGTTGCGCAGCATGTCCAGCGCCGTGCGCGGGGCATAGCGGACGAAATCCTGCGGCGTATAGATTTGGCGCTCGCCAATGGCGGCATCGGCGGCGGCGGTCGCACCCAGCCCGTCGTTTTCGGACGGGGAGTCCGGATCAGGCGGCGGTGCGTCGGCCGTGTGCGCCTTCGCCAGCGCTTCGCCCGAGGCCGACAGCTGCTCTTCCGTGCTCGGTTCATCCTGCGCTGCGACAGGAGCAGCGTTCAGCGCGAGCGCCAAGGCGCAGGCCACCAGCGGCCCAACCCCATCTCCGCGCCGCTCTACCATGGCCCGCCTTTTTGTTGACTTTGCCCGATTTTAGGACTGCGCCCCATAGCTTGCGCTGGCACGACTGCCAAGTGGCCGGATTCAGCGAGAGGAGCCGGGCGTCCATGGCTCGAATGACGGCACCGCCAGCGTGGCGCTGCGGGCGCGTTCGTAAGCTGCGCCCGCGAGTAGCACCGCATGGTCGGCCCACTTGCCCGACATAAGGCTAAGCCCCACCGGGAGGCCCTCGACCGCCCCCATCGGCACAGTCAGGTGCGGATAACCGGCAACGGCGGCGAGGCTGCCGGCCCCGATCGAGCCGTCGTAGTTGTCACCGTTGACCAGGTCGGTCGACCACGCGGGACCTGTGGTTGGCGCGACGAGCAGGTCGAGATCGTGCTCCGCGAGCAGCTTGTCGATCCCGTCGGCTCCGGCCAGCCGCAACGACTTGGCGCGCGCCTCTTCATACGCGGCGCGATCGCTCGCGCCGGCCGACATCTCGAATATGTTCTGCCCGAACCAACGGAGTTCATCGGCAGCGTTGGCCTTGTTGAAGGCAATTACGTCGTCGATCGTGCGCACGGGTATGTCGGCCGGAGAGGAAGCGAGATAGGCGGCCAGGCCCTCACGCAGTTCGAACAGAAAAACGGCGAATTCGGCCTCGCCCATGTCTTCGTCCGGCTCGAAATCGAGCTCCACGAGCTCAGCTCCTGCGCGGCGCAAGTCTGCCAGCGCCGCTTCAAACAGCGCTTTGACGCTGGAATTGTTGCCCACCGCTTCGCGCAGGACGCCGATCCGTTTCCCGGCGAGCGAGGCCTCTGCAAGGCCGACCGTGAAGTCTGTTGCGTATTTCTCCGCCTCCGCCGTCGCGGGATCAGTGGGATCGGCGCCTGCAATGGCGGTAAGGAGCAATGCTGCGTCATGCACGCTTTGCGTCATCGGGCCTGCCGTATCCTGGCTGGCGCTGATCGGCACGACATGGGTGCGGCTGACGAGGCCCACGGTCGGCTTGAAACCGACGATTCCGTTGACGCTCGCGGGACAGGTGATCGAACCGTCGGTTTCCGTCCCGATCGCGGCCCAGGCGAATCCGGCGGCGATTGCCGCACCGCTGCCGGACGAGGAGCCGCAGGCATTGCGGTCGATGGCGTGCGGATTGCGCGTCAGCCCGCCCACGCCGCTCAACCAGCTGGTGCTACTCAGCGAGCGAATGTTGGCCCATTAGGAAAGGTTGGTGTTGCCAAGCACGACCCCGCCCGCCTCCCGCAAGC
>CBIHLI010000253.1:0-1672 GCA_966210575.1 uncultured Sphingomonas sp. | reverse complement strand
CAGGCTTCGGCGGCCGCGAACGGAACGGTGTCGCCCATGCCCTCGTGCGAATAGGCCTGACTGAGCGCAATCGATCGGACGCCGGCGAGTGCCCCTTCCATCGCCGCCGAGACGGTGCCCGAATAGGTTACGTCCTCGGCGAGGTTGGCGCCGCGGTTGACGCCCGACAGGATGAGGTCGGGCCGGGCCTCCTTCATGACGTGGGCGAGGCCGAGCATGACCGAGTCGGTCGGCGTTCCCGCCACCGCGAAGCGGCGCTCGCCGAGCCGCCGCAGCCGCACCGGGCGCGACAGGGTCAGCGAATGCCCCGCGCCCGACTGCTCCTCCGCCGGCGCGACGACCCACAAATCGTCCGACAGCGCGGCGGCGATTCGCTCGAGCACCGCGAAACCGGGAGCGTGGATTCCGTCGTCGTTGGTCAGCAGGATGCGCATCCTCCGGCTATGCGACGCCAGCCGCGCGGCGACAAGCTGCGCCTTTGAAGCAACAATCCACAGTTTTCGCGCGAGGGCGGGCCGGTCAGTTCTTGTTAAGCCAGTATAGCTTAACTATAGGCCCCGTTGGGGATACCGACTTGTCCGCGCTAAGTGCCGGGAAAGTCCTGTTTATCGCCTCCGGCCGAACCGGTGGCCCGGTCCGGCGTCGGGGTGCGCATGTGTCGGGGAGGGTGTCATGGCAACCGCACTAGTTGACCTCTACGGAGTTGGACCTTCCAATTTCGACCAGATCGTCCTGGATGACCAATATCGACCATCGGACAGCGAAGAATTCATGTGCGCCGAGCAGCGCGCTTACTTTCTCGCCAAACTCAAGAACTGGAAAGAATCGATCGTCGAGGAGAGCCGCGCGACGATGGCGCAGCTCCAGGTCGACTCGCTCCGCGAACCCGACATCGCCGATCGCGCGTCGAGCGAGACCGACTGGTCGATCGAGCTCCGCACCCGCGACCGCCAGCGCAAGCTGATCGCCAAGATCGACGCCGCCATGCGCCGCCTTTACGAAGGCGAATATGGCTATTGCGAAGTGACCGGCGATCCGATTTCGCTGGCCCGGCTCGAAGCGCGGCCGATCGCGACGATGACGCTCGAAGCCCAGGAAAAGCATGAGCGCATCGAGCGCGTTTCGCGCGACGACTGAGTATCGCTTAGCCAATTAAGAAAGGGCCGGATGCTCGCGCGTCCGGCCCATTTCTTATGTCTCTAATGTCCGGTAATCGCGTCCTTGAGCCTCAGTCGTTCCTTCTTGAGCTGATGGAGGAGGGTTTCGTCGGGGTGGGGCCGGTGCTCTTCGCTGTCGATCTGGGCGTGGAGCGCGGCATGCTTGGATGCGAGGGCCTCGACTTGTCCTTTGTCCATCGGTCAATTTCCTTTCGTTGGCTGACGCGGAACAGACTCCAATAAATCATGAAACGGATGATTTGTCGCTACCGTTCCGCAACGACCCGCCCGACGCCCGGCGCGGCTCGGCGTCAACGAGCGCGGGGCATGACGGCGAAGCGACGATCGGCTAAGACGAAGCGATGAACGACGACGACTTGCGCGAGGTGATGGTGCTCCTCAAAACCGAGCACCGCCGCCTCGACGAGGAAATCGAGCGGATGCGCGAAGCCGGCAATTGCGACCAGCTCGAGCTCGCCCGGATGAAAAAGCGAAAGCTCCACCTCAAGGACGAG
>CBIHLI010000252.1:0-1676 GCA_966210575.1 uncultured Sphingomonas sp. | reverse complement strand
ATTGTCTGTCGCGGGGCCGAAGAACAAGATCGAGGGCGTTTCGCTTCGCCTCTACAATCGGCAATCCCATCAATGGAGCCTCAACTTCGCAAGTTATCGGGACGGAATGCTGACCGCGCCGGTTTACGGGTCGTTCGACGCAAACGGCCGGGGGCTTTTCTACGGTCACGACATGCTCGACGGTCGCGCAATCATGGTGCGCTTCGTCATCACGCGGCCCTCCGCGAACGAAGCGCGGTTCGACCAGGCTTATTCGGTCGATGGCGGCGTGACATGGGAGGACAATTGGAACGCCGTCGACACGCGGCGCTGATCAGGCGCTAGCCTCGCTGAGCCGTTCGATCTGGCCGGGCGTAAGGTCCAGCGTCAGTGCGGCGACCAGTTCCTCGCCCTGCTTCGCGCTGGTCGCGCTGGCGATGGGTGCGGTGATGCCAGGCTGAACCTTGAGCCAGGCGAGTGCGACGGTCGCCATGGCAGCACCGGTTTCAGCCGACACCTCTTCCAGCGCGGCCAGGACTTTCCGGCCGCGCTCGCTCTCAAGATATTCGATGTTGCGGAGACCGCGCGGGCTCTTCGTCAGGTCGTCCTTCGACCGATATTTGCCGGTCAGGAAGCCATTCGCCAGGCTGTAATAGGCGAAAACTGAAAGGCCGCGATTCAGGGCGACCAGCTGCAACTCGCCCTCGAATTTTTCGCGTTCGACCAGATTGTACCAATTCTGGAGCGCAGCGGGCTGGTCGAATCCTTGCTCGATGCTGACGGTTAGCGCTTCCTCGACCCGATGCGCGGCGAAGTTCGACAGGCCGATGGCATCGATCTTGCCGGCCCGGCGGAGCGCATCGAACGCCCCGAGGCTGTCGGCCAGCGGCACGCTCTCGTCGTCCTTGTGTTGATAATAGAGGTCGATCCTGTCGATCCCGAGCCGCTCTAGCGAGGCATTGCAGGTCGGTTCGATCGTCTCCGGCTTCAGCCCCGCCATGAAACCGACCTTGGTGGCGATGACCACCTTGTTGCGCTTCGCCGGATCGCGCCTCAGCCAACGGCCGATCAGCGCCTCGCTCTCGCCGCCTTTGTGGCCCGGAACCCAGGCCGAATAGACGTCGGCGGTATCGATCATCGTTCCACCGGCATCGACGAATTTGTCGAGCACCGCGAAGCTGGCGGCCTCGTCGGCGGTCCAGTCGAACACGTTGCCGCCAAGCGCGATCGGTGCGACTTCAAGGTCGCTGGAGCCGATTGGCCGCTTCATTTCGCCTTCTCCCGATCGAACCATTCGGCCGCATCGCGATCCCGTTGCGCCTCTTCCGGCCGCATGACCAGCACGGCATCGGGGGTCGCGACGATGACCAGCCCTTCCACGCCGATAGCAGCGACGCGCGGGCCGCTCGTCCGCACCAGCGTGTCGCGGCAATCAAGCGCAAGCACGTTGCGGCCGAGCGCATTGCCCTGATCGTCCTTGATCGATGAATCGACCAAAGCCTCCCAGCTGCCGATGTCCGACCAGCCCATCGACACCGGCACGACCGCGACCCGGTCGCTATGCTCCATCACCGCATAGTCGATCGACTTGGCGGGCGAGGTAGCGAAGGAATCCGCGTCGACGTAAATCACCGGGCCGTCGACTTTCGCATTGGCAAGCGCCCCCTGCGCGGCGGCGCGGATTGCCGGGGCGTAGC
>CBIHLI010000251.1:0-1820 GCA_966210575.1 uncultured Sphingomonas sp. | reverse complement strand
ACGGCATCCACGGCGCGACCATGGCCAGTGCCGACTTCTCCGAGGACAGCGAGGAGAAGCGGCCGACGGTCCAGGTCGGTGACCCGTTCACCGAGAAATTGCTGATCGAAGCCTGCCTCGAGCTGATGGCCAGCGACGCGATCGTCGCCATCCAGGATATGGGGGCGGCCGGCCTCACCAGCTCGTCGGTCGAAATGGCCAGCAAGGGCGGCGTCGGCATCCGCCTCGACATGAACCAGGTGCCGGTCCGCGAAGAAGGCATGACGCCTTACGAGATGATGCTCTCGGAATCGCAGGAGCGGATGCTGATGGTCTTGAAGCCCGGCCGCGAGGCCGAGGCCGAGGCGATCTTTCGTAAATGGGAGCTCGACTTCGCGGTGATCGGCGAGGTGACCGACACCGGCCATTTGGTCCTCGAATGGAACGGCGAGGTGGTCTGCGACATCCCGCTCGGCCCGCTGGCCGACGAGGCGCCCTGCTACGAGCGGCCCTACGCGATCCCCAAGGCGCCCGAACCGCTGGCCGACATTCCCGAAAGCACCGACATCGCCGCCGACCTTTTGAAGCTGATCGGCTCGCCCAATCTCGCCAGCCGCCGCTGGGTGTGGGAGCAGTACGACCAGACGGTCGGCGCCGACACCGTCCAGCGCCCGGGCGGCGACGCCGCGGTGGTCCGAGTCCACGGCACCAAAAAGGCGCTGGCGATCACCACGGATTGCACGCCGCGCTACTGCCATGCCGACCCGTTCGAGGGCGGCAAGCAGGCGGTCGCCGAAGCCTATCGCAACCTGTGCGCGGTCGGAGCGAAGCCGCTGGCGATCACCAACTGCCTCAACTTCGGCAACCCGCAGCGGCCCGAGATCATGGGGCAGCTGGTCGGCTGCATCCACGGCATCGCCGAGGCCTGCCGGGCGCTCGACTTCCCGGTCGTCAGCGGCAACGTCAGCCTCTACAACGAGACCAAGGCGGACGACGGCTCGAGCCTCGCGATCCTCCCCACCCCCGCAATCGGCGGCGTCGGCCTGCTCGACGATTGGGAGAAGTCGGCGACGATTGGGTTCAAGGCCCAGGGTGAGACTCTGGTCTTGCTTGGTCATTCGACGGGCCACGTCGGCCAGTCACTATGGCTTGATGTCTGTCACAGCCGTCGCGACGGCACGCCACCCGCCACTGACCTCGACGTAGAGCGCCGGCTCGGCGGGCTGCTTCGTGAGCTGATCACCGCTGGCCGTATTACTGGCGCGCACGATATCTCTGATGGCGGCGCGCTGGTCGCGATTGCAGAAATGGCGCTCGCCGGCGCGATTGGCGCGCGCCTCAACCTCCCCAACGTGTCCAATCCCGCCGCAGTCCTGTTCGGCGAGGATCAGGGCCGGGCAATGGTGACGACCAAGGATCCAGATTCGGTTATCGCTCGCGCCGCCGCCGCCAACATCTTCGCCGCGCCGATCGGACAGACCGGCGGCGACGCAATCGAAGGTCCGGGTTTCGCCACCAGCCTCGCCGACCTCCGTGCCGCGCATGAGGGCTTCTTCCCCCGCCTGATGGGTGCCGACGCCGCGCTGGCCTAGACAAGTGCTTGCGTGCGCGCGAAGCTCGCGCGGAGGGGAACGCCATGCTCAAGCCAATCGCCATCGCCACGCTCGTCGCCGGAACACTCGACATCGCCTTCGCGATGATCCTGACGCTGCTGTTCGGCCGCGAGATCGGCAACATGCTGCGTTACGTGGCCTCGGGCCCCTTCCCCGCCGCGACCGGCATGGGCGCCGCTGGAGCGTTGCTAGGACTGCTCGTCCATTTTGCGTTGATGGCAGTTATGG
>CBIHLI010000250.1:0-1833 GCA_966210575.1 uncultured Sphingomonas sp. | reverse complement strand
CTTCGAGAATCCCTTCTACGTCGAGGAACGACCGATATGGGCGCAAAGCTGCCGTCATGGGGCGGTGTCGACGTAGGCTAAATTGGAGACCATTGTCGATGCCGTCTTCACCTCAAACTGCGGCGCGAGAAGGCACGGAATTGCGTTTAAAAGTCTACAATTTCTCAATAGAGGTGATTTAGACCTTTATTTTGACCTTGAGCTGACATAGGCATTTCCCATGCCGGTAGCATTCACTCCGATCCAATCCCTTTATACGCGACAGCAGATCCATGAGGCGACACGTCTTTCCCTCGATGTGGTCGGATATTGGATCAAGGAAAGCTTGCTCCGGGCCAAAGAAGCCGAAGGGCAGGGTCGAGGAAAGCACCGCCGCTTCGGGTTTGAGGCTCTCCACATCGCCGGCATCCTCGCAGAGATTCACCGCTATGGAGTGGGCCTCGCGGGCTTACGCCAAATTGCCAAGCTTCTTTGGGCGTCGGCTGGAATTCCCGTGGTCTTTCCCGGAATCACGGAAAGGGCAGTCCTCGATAGCAGAACGTTGATCTCGGCCCGAGCGGCTCATCCGCTCAAGGGTACTCTCTCTCGGGGTGACGAAGGTGTCTGTTACTTTGAGGATTGGCTCGAAGAACGCCAGAACTCGAGGATCGCCATCGATCCGATGGCGTTCGAGCTGGAATCCCGGATGTCGCCGGAACTCTACTCGATCATGGCACTCTATTTCGATTTATTCTCGGAACGGAGCTTCACGTCGACCAATAGTCGGCTTTACGTTGTCCGTCTCGAGTCTGACGACATTGCACTTTTGCCATCGAATATCCCGGAGAGCGAAGGGGTCGAGAATTTTCCTTCCTATCTCAGCGTCAACGCGTCCAGGATCATTCGCGATATCTGGGGCCTCGATGCGGGGCGAACAGCGCCTCAGCCGATTAAGTAATTGGCGATGCTGGATCGGTTCCTACGCCGCAAAGAGGTCGAGGCCGCCACTGGCCTAAGCAAACCGACCATTTACCGCCAAATGGGCGAGGGCACTTTTCCCAAACCAAAAGTGATCGGCCTCCGCGCCGTCGCATGGCGCGAAAGCGACATCGCCGCATGGCAGAGCGGCAAGCGTAATTGGCAGCTGGCCGCATGAAGACGGGGGCACTCTTGGGGGCACCGGCCCATTTGCCTGTTTTTTCTACGCTTCAAAATCAAGAGGTTAAGCCAATGAATGTGATTCAGCCCCTGGGCACCATCCCTTCCCATCAACTGATTTTCCGTTGCTGCCCGGCTTCGGCGGCCGCTCAATATTGAATGGCCACCGTCCTCGATTCCAGGTGGCTTTCCATTGCGGCCTCGGCGATCGCGAGCGCAGCCAGCCCGTCCCCATATCCGATTATCGGACGCACCGTGCCGCTCAAAATATCGGAGAAGTGATCCATTTCCGCGCGATAGGCCCCCGCATAACGGTCGAGGAAGAAGTTCTGAAGCGGATCGGTTTTCGCGCCGGATTCGCCCCAGGACTCGACGGTGGATGAAAGGACATTGCCCGCGCGCAGCAGCCCTTTCGCGCAAAAGGCCTCGATCCGCTGGTCGTAGCCGTAGCCGCTGCGGCGACTGTTGCTGATCACGCAAATCCGCCCGCTGGCCGTGCGCAGCAGGATCTTGGCCGTGTCGACATCGCCGGCAGCGCCGATCGCAGGATCGATCACGGCGGTGGCGGCGGAATAGACTTCGACCGGGTCCTCGCCCAGCAGCCAGCGCGCCATGTCGAAATCGTGGATGGTCATGTCCTTGAACATGCCGCCCGAGACCTTGACGTAGTCGATCGGCGGCGGAGCGGGATCGTGG
>CBIHLI010000249.1:0-1837 GCA_966210575.1 uncultured Sphingomonas sp. | reverse complement strand
ATGGGTGAGCGGCTGCTGTCGGTCATCGAGCGCGGCGCGCAAATCGTCGAACGCCGCGGCCTGATAGACCTCAGCCAGAGGAATCCGCCCGCCGCGCCAGTCGACGAAGAAGCGATCGATTCCGACCAGTCGCGACCGGAGCGCCTTGAGCATCGCCGATACCTATGCCCGGTCGCTGGCCTCATCGATCCGCGCAACGCCAAGCCTGGCGATCATGCGGTCCACCAGCGCCGCCTCGAACCGGCCAGGCCAGCTGCCGAGCAAATCCGACAGGACGGTGGCCTCGCCTATCATCGCCAGGCACCCCGCAAGCTGAGCCACATCCCACTGGATTGCTTCAGGCTGGCGGCCGAACGCGTAGAGTCCGGCGTGATCGAAATAGGCTGCCGTGAATTCCTCGTCCCACTCGGGCGCGAACCGCCAGGGGCCATAATCGAAGCTCTCGCCAGTGATGTTGATATTGTCGCTGTTGAGCACGCCGTGGACGAAGCCGGCGGCGATATAGGATGCGGCGAGCGTCGCCGTTGCCGAGCAGACCAGGTCGAACAGGCGCGCTGCGTTCTCCGCATCGTCCGTCGCCGGTTGCTCCCCGTAGAGGTGCTCCAGGCAATATCGGGTCAGCTTGGCGATATTCTCCGGCTGCTCGAAAAAGGCGAAACGCTGGAAATTGCCGATCCGGATATGGCCGTGGCTTAGGCGCGTCAGCACTGAAGAACGGGTCGGGGAAGGCTCGTCGCCGCGCCAAAGCTCTTCGCCGGTCTCGAACAGCGCAAAGCTCTTCGACGTATTGACACCCAGCGCCTCCAGCATCTCGGTCGCCAACACTTCGCGAATGCCGCCCTTCAGCGTCAGCCGCCCGTCGCCGCTCCGGCTATACGGCGTCTGTCCACTTCCCTTAGTCCCTAGGTCCAGCAATCGCCCGCGCTCATCGCGAATCTGCGCGAACAGGAAGCCGCGCCCGTCGCCGATCTCCGGGTTGTATTGGCGGAACTGGTGGCCATGATAGCGTAGCGCCAGCGGCTCCGGCAGGTTGTCGGGCAGCGGGTCGAACCGGGCGAAATGCCGCTCCCAGTCGACCTCGCCGAGCCCAATCCGCTCCGCCCAGCGCCGGTTGAGGAAGCGCGGTATGGCTTTGTGAAAATCGGCGGGCTTAACCGCGTCGTAGAAAGCGTCGCCAAGCTCCAGGATTGGCGGTTTTCCGGTTGCGGGTTGCGACCTTCCCATTTGCCCGCGATAGGGGAGGAGCAACTTGGGGGAAAGCATCCAGATGACGACATGGACCGACCGCTACTGGTACAGCGCGGAGGGGCTGCGTCTTCATTATCGCGATTATGAGGGGCCACTCGACAAGCCGCCGATCCTCTGCATTCCCGGGCTCACGCGCAACGCCCGCGACTTCGAACCGGTGGCGGAGCGCTACGCCGGCGATTGGCGGGTCATTGCCGTCGACCTGCGCGGACGCGGGGAGAGCGAGCACGACCCCGACAACCGCCACTATGCGCCGTCCTATTACGTCGCCGACATCCTCAAGCTGCTCGACCAGCTTGGGATCGCGGATGCCGTGTTTGTCGGGACATCCCTTGGCGGGATTTGCACGATGGTGCTTGCCTCGACCGATTCCGACCGCATCGCGGGCGCGCTGATCAACGACATCGGGCCGGAAATCGACCCGGCGGGGCTCGACAGGATCGGCACCTATGTCGGCAAGGACGTGCTGTTTGAGTCATGGGAAGATGCCGCCGCGCGCCTTCGCGAGCGGAACGAGGACATGTTTCCCAACTGGACCGACGGGGACTGGCACCGGTTCGTGCGGCGGATCGCCTATGAAGCCGACGAG
>CBIHLI010000248.1:0-1865 GCA_966210575.1 uncultured Sphingomonas sp. | reverse complement strand
CGACACCACCAGCCGAATGACCGTCGGCAGCTGCGTGATGGGCGATTTCACGCCCTACGAGCGGCCCAGCCGCTAGCGGCGGTAGAGCGATTCCAGCCGGTCGCCGTAGGCGGCCGTGATCACGTGCCGGCGGATCTTCATTGACGGCGTCAGCTGCTCGTTCTCGACCGCGAACGGACCCTCGGCGAGGATGAACCGCCGCACCTTTTCGAGCACCGACAGATCGGCGTTGACCCGGTCGACCGCCGCCGAAAGCCGTTTCTGGACGTCCGGCGCATCGGCGATCTCCGGGTCGGGGACGAGCAGCCCGACGAGGTGCGGCTTGCGGTCGCCATAAACCATCGCCTGGGCGATCTCCGGCTGCAGGGTCAGCATCCCCTCGACCCGCTGCGGGGCGATATTGTCGCCCCGATCGTTGACGATGATGTCCTTCTTGCGGTCGGTGATGACGATCCGGCCCTTGGCGTCGAAATGGCCGACGTCGCCGGTTGCCAGCCAGCCGTCCTTGCTCAGCACCCGTGCAGTCTCTTCGGGATTGCGCCAATAGCCGTGCATGACGAGCTCGCCGCGAACCAGGATCTCGCCGTCCTCGGCGATGCGAACCTCGGTGTCCTTGACCGGCGGACCGACGGTTTCGAGCCGGATACCGACGCTCGGGCGGTTGCAGCTGATCACCGGCGCGGCCTCGGTCTGGCCGTAGCCCTGGAGGAAGGTGATCCCGAGTGCCTGGAAGAAAATCCCGACGTCCGGGTTGAGCGGCGCCCCGCCCGAGACCCAAGCCTTGGTCCTGCCGCCGACCTTGGCCCGAAGCTTTCGCCGCAGGGTGACTTCGAGCAAGCCGTCGAGCGGCAAGTTCCAGGGCTTTAGCTTGCCGTCATATTTCTCCTGGCCGATCTGCATCGCCCGCTTGAACAGATATTTCGACAAGCCGCCACTGCCCTCGAGGCTCTTGAGGATTCGCTGCCGGAGCATCTCGAACAGGCGCGGGACGACGATCATGATCGTCGGCCGGGTTTCCTCGATATTGGCGGCGAGCTTCTCGAGGCTTTCGGCATAATAGATTTGCGCGCCGAGCCCGATCGGGAACATCTGCCCGCCGGTATGTTCGAGCGCGTGGCTGGCGGGCAAGAAGGACAGGAAGACCTCGTCGCCCCAGCCGAAATCGGATGAGATGACGTCGGTCGCGCCGGCGATATTGTGGAGGATCGCGCCGTGGTGCTGCATCACTCCGCGCGGCGCCCCGCCGGTGCCGCTGGTGTAGATGATGCAGGCGAGATCGGCGCGCTTCATCCCGCTGACCCGCTGCTCGACCGCGCCCTCATCGCCCTCGGCTTCCGCCAGTTTCGTCCAGCTATGGCAATTGATCCAATCGGGTGCCTGGCCGGCGCGCAGATCCTCCATGCCAATCACATGGTGGCAATCGGTCGAGGTGATCACCGCCGGGATCAGGGTCTTCGCCAGCTTCTGGTTGGAAACGATCACCGCCTTGGCGCCGCTGTTGCCGAGGATGTGGGCGTGATCGCGGGTCGTGTTGGTGGTGTAGGTCGGGACCGTCACGCACCCCGCCGCCATGATGCCGAGATCGGCAATCAGCCACTCCGGGCGGTTCTCGCTGACCAGCATCACCCGGTCGCCGGAGACGAGACCGATCCGCTCGAGGCTGGTCGCAAACGCGATCACCTGTCGCCGGGCTTCGGCCCAGCTGATCGACCGCCACTCGCCGTCGCGCTTCGCCCACAGGAACGGCGCGTCACCTTTTTCGAGCGCGCGCGCGAAGAACATCTGAACGAGATTGTCGAAATGCTCGAGCTGACGCGCCATTACCTTCTCCCCGGGCGCGGACTTTTAGCCGAACGGTCGCTGAG
>CBIHLI010000247.1:0-1885 GCA_966210575.1 uncultured Sphingomonas sp. | reverse complement strand
CTGGGCCTATGTCGACTCCAAGAGCGACGACCAGGACCTTGGCGCGGCGAGCGTCCTCGAGCGCGCGCACCGGCGGCATTTCTATTTCGGGATTGCCGACGGGGTGAAGGCCGATTTCATGCGCTTCCGGCAGTGCGACCAGCAGCTCAACCGCCAGGGCGGCCGCAAGACCGCGAGCGCGTTCGACGCGATCGGCGCCGCGCAGGTCGCCAAGGCGAGCTTTTCGGGGATGCGGCTGCTGCACCGGCTCGACGGCAAGATCGCGATCTGGCCGATGGACCCGCTGCCCGAACACGGCAGCGCCGTCGTTGAAATCTACACGCGCATCTATCTGCGCCGGGCCGGAATGAGCGGCACCAAGCTGCGCAGCCGCGAGCAGCTCAACGCCGCGCTCGCCGGCCTCGGCAGCAAGCCCACGCGCCTGCGCTTCGAGCCCAACGACCACCAGACCGACGCGCTGGTGACGGCGGCCGGGATGCGGCAGCTGACGCGGACCGAGCCCAGGGCATTTGACCCGGCGGGCCTGACACCCGACATTGCCCGCAGCGAAGGGTGGACGTTCGGCATCGTTTGACGCAAACGCTCGCCCCGGGCCGGATTAGCTCAGTTGGTAGAGCAGCGGTTTTGTAAACCGAAGGTCGCGGGTTCGACTCCTGCATCCGGCACCGCTCTAACCCCTTTCGCTCAAACCCTTCCTCGCGATCGTCATCGCCCCGACCACGCACGCGCCGAACAACGCACCCTCCAGCGCGCCGGTCGCGACAAGCGTGACCGGGCCGAGGCCACTCTCCCCGAACAGACTGCCGAGCTGGTCCAGGCGCAGCCGCGAGTCCGGAAATGCGCGCGCCAACAAGTCGAGGCTTCCGGCCATCAGTCGACCCCCGAGCAGGACAATTGCGGCTCCGGCCGCGCCGCCGGTTATCGCGCCGGCGGCGAGGCTCCAACGAAGATATGGGCGATTGCCAAGGTTGCTTGCCAGCCAGGCGCTTAGGCCCACAGTGGCGCCCAGGAGCGCTCCCTCGCCGGCCCCGGTAATGTCCACCGGCGCTCTGCCGAAAAGCAGGCTCAGGGCGTCGAGGCCGATCAGCTTGACGAATGCGCCGACGATGAGGCCGCCAGCGGCGCCGCCGATGATCGACCATAGCCAGCGCTTGTTGGAAGCGAAGTCGGCGGCAGCGATCCCGAACGCGACCCCGGCGCCGCCGATCAGCGCCACAACCATCGTGATGATGACGAGGACCAGCAGCACGGACATCGCACCGATTCCGGGCTGCAGCGGTTGAGACGCTCCGGCGAAGCCGTAAATCAGTCCGCCGATCAACCCCGCGAGGCCGCCGCCGATGGTTCCGGCGCCGCCGAGTTGCAAGACTCGACGCCACCCGTCGGACGATGCGGCTTTGGCGCGCGGCCTCTCGCCGGCCGCCTCAACCGGCGCGATGAAGCGATAGCCGTGCTTGGGCACGGTTTCGATGAAGCGTGGTCGCGCCGCGTCGTCACCGAGTTGCTTGCGCAGCGATTTGATGCACTGGGTGAGCGCTTCGTCGGTGACCGGAACGCCGCGCCAGACTTCGTCGAGAAACCGGTCCTTCGAGACGAGCCGGCCCTGCTCGCTAACCAGCAGCGCCAGCGCGTCGAAATAGCGGCCGTTGACCTCGACCGGGGTATCGTCGCGGCTCAGTCGGCGGTCGGCCGGATCCAGGACGAAGCGCTCAAAGCGGAAGCTCGGCAATGCCATGACCCTCCATGCACAGCGGCAGGGCAAAGGCAAAGCGCCCCGCTACAGGTCCGAAGCGCTCGCGGTGGCGAGGCGCAGCCGGCGCGAGCGGTCGGCCAGCGGATATTTGTTGCCGTTGGCGCAGTTGAACAGCACCGCCCGCTCGTCCTT
>CBIHLI010000246.1:0-1895 GCA_966210575.1 uncultured Sphingomonas sp. | reverse complement strand
AGCATGGCATGGCGGTGCTTTCAACCGGCGGCGCAAAGCGGCTGCTGATCGCCGGCGCCGACCCTTCGGTGACCAAGCGCGACTTGGTCCATCGGCTCGGCGGCAAGAACCGGCTGGTGACCTGCTGCGTCGACCTCGGCAGCGAATCGGTCGACACCCGGTCGAACGCCGAGGAAGCGAAGCGTTGGCTCGACCGCCGCGGCTACAAGTCGCTTCGGCTGATCACCAGCGACTGGCACATGCGGCGCGCCCGCTACGAGTTTCGGCGCGTCCTGGGCGAGGACTATGAGCTGGTCCCGGACGCGGTCCGAAGCCAGCCGCGCTTCACCACCCTGTTCGGCGAGTACAACAAATATCTGCTGCGCCGGATCGCGGTGCTGTTCGAGCTCTGACCTGGTGCAGGCGCTGCGCTCGATCCTTTATGCGCTGGTCTTCTATCCGGCGACCTTCCTGTTCGTGTTGGCGGGGCTGACCGTGAGCCTGTTCGGCAATCGGACGACCCGGTCGCTGGTGCGCCGCTGGGCGATCTTTCACCATCACCTGGCCGAGACAGTGCTCGGCGTGCATTCGCGTGTCGAAGGGCGGATTCCGGACGGCGCGGTGCTGATCGCGGTCAAGCACCAGTCGATGTACGAGACGCTTGAGATGGTTCGGATCGCCGACACGCCGGTGATCGTGCTCAAGCGCGAGCTGTCGCAAATCCCGCTCTTCGGCTGGCTGACGCGGCGCTATGGCGTCATTCCTGTCGAGCGCTCGGCGGGTTCGAAAGCGCTTCGCGAAATGATGGCGGCCGGGCGGGCTGCGGCCGCCCAGGGCCGGGCGGTGATCATCTATCCGGAAGGCACCCGGGTTCCGCCCGGCGAAACACCGCCGCTTCGGCCCGGTTTCGCCGGCCTCTACCGGGCGCTCGGGCTACCGGTCGTGCCGGTGGCGGTCGACAGCGGCCGGTTGTGGTCGAAGGGACTGGTCAAGCGTCCCGGCACCGTCCGTTTTCGAATTGGCGAAACGATCCCGCCGGGCCTGAAGCGCGAAGAAGTCGAAGCGCGGGTCCACGCGGCGATCAACGCGCTCGAAGATTAACCCCGCAGCCGCGCACCCAGCTTTTCGGCGGCGGCGACGATTCGTTTCGAGATCGCGGCGATGTCGGCGTCGGTGAAGCTCTTGTCACTTGGCTGGAGAGTGACTTCGAGCGCCAGGCTGAGCTCGCCGCCCTCGGGCCGGTAGCGGTCGAAGACCCTGACGGAGTCGATCGCTTCCTTGTCGGCGCCGGCGACCGCGCGAACCAGCTTCTCGGCGGTCAGCTCATCGGGAACGATGAAGGCAAAGTCGCGACTGATCGGGTTGAGCGCCGGCGGAGCGAAGGCCGGACGGGCGCGACCCGACGCACGCTGGGCGGGGATGGCATCGAGATAGATTTCGGCGGCGACGCAGCTGTCCGGCAGGTCGTGCTCGCGAACCAGCCGGGGGTGGAGCTCGCCGAAAGCAGCAAGGATCGCCTTGGGCCCCAGCCGCAGGGTCGCCGAACGTCCCGGGTGCCAAACCGGCCCGGCGTCGGCGAAGACCTGGAGATTGGCGACAGGCGCCCCGGCCGCGTCGAGCAGCGCCAGCGCCTCGGCCTTGGCGTCGAACGCGTCGAAGTTCTCGGCCTTGCCTGATTGCCAATCGCGCGGCCGCTTCTCGCCGACGAGGAGAAGCGCGGCGGTCGGCCGCTCCGCATCGGCGAGATAGCGCCGGCCGATCTCGAAGAGCCGGATCGACGTCGCGCCGCGATTGATGTTGCGCTGCGCTGCAGCGAGCAGGCCCGGCAGCAGCGACGGGCGCATCACCTTCATCTCCTCGCTGATCGGATTGGCGAGCCGCCAGGCGCCGCCGCCGAACGCCTCGGCTTCCTGGTC
>CBIHLI010000245.1:0-1909 GCA_966210575.1 uncultured Sphingomonas sp. | reverse complement strand
CCTTGAATTCCTCGAACTGGCGCTCGCGCTCGGCGTCGCGGACCTTCTGGAAGATGACCTGCTTGGCGCTCTGCGCGTCGATGCGGCCGAGGTCGACCGGCGGCAGCGGATCGACGATGAAATCACCGACCTTGGCGCCCGGCTGGAGCTTCTCGGCCTGATCGAGGCTGACCTGCTTGAAGTAATCCTCGACCTCCTCGACCACTTCCACGACACGCCACAGGCGCAGGTCGCCGGTGACCGGATCGAGCTTCGCGCGGATGTCGTTCTCGGCGCCGTAGCGGCTGCGGGCGCTCTTCTGGATCGCTTCTTCCATCGCCTCGATGACGATCGACTTGTCGATCATCTTCTCGGAGGCGACCGCATTGGCGATCGCGAGCAGCTCGGCCTTGTTGGCGGAAATCGGACTGGCCATCAGTCGTCAACCTTCTCTTCGTCTGTGAATTCTTCGATTTGGTCGGCGCCGCTCATGTCGATCGGCTTGGTTGCGGCGATCAGCTTGTCGGTCAGGACCAGCTTGGCCGCGTGAATCTGTTCGAACGGTACCGCAAAACGGCCGTGCTTGCGATCTTCGATCTGGACTGCCCCGTCTTCCACGCCGAGCAGTTCGCCGCGCAGCTTGCGGTGATCGCCGGCCCGCGCATTGAGCGAGACGTTGACCTCGTGCCCGGCCCAGTTCTCGAAATCCTTAGGCCTGGTCAGTGGCCGGTCGATGCCCGGCGAGCTGACCTCGAGGTGATAAGCCCCTTCGATCAGTTCCTCGCCGCTTTCCTCGACCGCATCGATCGCGGCGGAAATGCGGCGCGACAGCGCCATGCATTGTTCGACGATAAGCTGCCCGGTCGCCGGATCCTCGGCCATGACCTGCAGGGTGCGTTCTTCGTCGGCACCCGTCAGTTTCACGCGCACGAGCTCGAAGCCGAGCGCTTGCGCTTCGGGTTCGATCACTTGTGTCAGGCGCGCGATATCGGCCATCTGCTCTCCGTTCGGGTGACATTGAAGCCAAAGCTCTTCGGGGCCGGCCCCCGGGGGCGCCAGCACCAGACCTTGCATAACAATGTCGGGATGAGGGGCAGATAGGCGCGAGTCCGGCGATTTGCAACCGGAATCGGCTCAGCTTTCCCCCGCTGCCAGCCGCCTTGCGGTTTCGCGCACCAGGGCGATCATGTTCGGCACGCCTTGGGTGCGATTGGAGCTGAGCTGATTCCTCAGGTCGAACGGTTCGAGCGCGGCGGCGATGTCCATTTCGGCGACTTCGGCGGCCGGCTTGTCCTGCACTGCAGAAAGCACCAGCGCGACGATGCCCTTGGTGATCGCGGCGTTGCTGTCGGCGAGGAAGTGGAGCCGTTCGCCGTCCTGCACCGGATAGACCCAGACGCTGGCGGAGCAGCCGCGCACCAGCGTTGCGTCGGTCTTGAGCGCCTCCGGCATGGGATCGAGCTCGCGGCAGAGCTCGATCAGCAGGCGGTAGCGCTCGTCGCCGTCGAGGAACTCGTATTCTTCAAGGATGTCTTCGAGGCTGCGCATGTTGCGCGCCTGTAGCCGATTGCGATCAGAGGTCCACCCCGCTGGCGATCGCTTCGAGCTTGCGGATGCGCTCCTTGAGGTCGGCGAGTTCGATCCGTGCCGCCCCTTCGCCGGCGCCGCCTTCGATCTCGCGCCGCGGACGGCCGACCTGGAGCTCGCGGTCCTTGAGCGCGAGCCAGCCCTGCCATCCCTTGAGCGCGGTAGCGGCAATCACGGCGAGGCCGAGCAAGGCGCTGGCGGCGATCAGAAGGTCCTGGGTCAACATTTTCCGGTTCCTCCCTTCGAAATTCAGCTGTCGCGGAGTTTGTCGATCTCGTCCGCCAGCAGGCGGGTGTCGCGTCCGTCGGTGGCGATGCGTTCGAGCACCTTTATCCGCTCGCGC
>CBIHLI010000244.1:0-1921 GCA_966210575.1 uncultured Sphingomonas sp. | reverse complement strand
CTTCAGGGGCGTCACGCCCGGGACCATCGCCGTTTGAGCCGGCTCGGTGGACCGTGGCAGCTTCGCGGCCCGAACCTTCTCGAGCTCGGCAACCTTACCCCTGATCTGCTGAACCAGCACGATTCGCCTGTCTTCGGGAATGCTGGCGGTCTTCTCGAGCTTGGCTGCCGCATCCTCCAGCATTCGCACCACCTGCTCGTGACTCGCGCCTTTGTCGCTGCACAAGGTCACCTTGGTCGGGCTCGATCCGGCACCCCAGGCGAAAACGAATTTTTCACCCTCGCACTCGGCGGCCTGGCGCGCGAGCTCGGACGCCTTGGGCGGCGGCTTGGCGGCGACGGGCGCCAGCGGATCGGCCGCCGGTTGCGCCGGATCCTGGGCAACCGCAGGCACTGTAAGCAACAGCCCGACGGACAGAATAGCAAAGCGAATCATGAATGCCCCTTAGCAAACGCGCCGGACATTGTCGGCTCGCAATGCTGCATAATCAGTGAATGATCTAGGCTGCGGTCCCCCGCGCATAAGCGGCGATGCCACTGCGTTGGGCGGCCGCGCGCCGCGCGGCAAACGCCTGAGGATAGACTTCACCGAACAGGGTCTGGAAAGTGCGGTCCCAGCTGAATTGGCCTTCGACGTGGGCGCGCGCGGCCTCCCCCATCAGCTGCCGGTCGGCGCGGCATAAGTCGAGGATGTTGGCGGCCATTGCCTTGGAATCGTCGACCGGGCCGAGACGCCCGGTATCGCCATCGACCCGATCGAGCATCGCCCCGGCCGCGACTCCGACGACGGGAAGCCCGGAGGCCTGGGCTTCGACGACCGAGACTCCAAAGGTCTCGTCGGCCATCGCCGAAACGTAGATGTCGGCGCTCGCCAGCCAGCGGGCGAGTTCGATTCGGTCGGTGAGATAGCCTGGGGCGATGATTCGCTCGTGACCGGTCGCCAGTATGGCGTCGCGAACCGGGCCTTCGCCGATTAGAACCAGCCGGGCGCCCAGCGATTCCGGAAGCTTGCGAAAGGCGTCGACGACCAGCTGGGCGCGCCGCTCGCGGTCGAGCCGGACGAAATAGATCAGAAGCGGCTCGTTTTCACCACTGCCGAGTGAACGGCGCAGCTCCGGATCGCGCCTGGCGGGGCTGAACTCGCCCATCTCGACGCCGAGTGGAACGATTCCGACCTGGCTGACCCCAAGCTCGCGCAGCTTGGCGGCGCCGCCGCTCTCGCTGAGGGCATAAACGGCGTCGAAGCGACGATAGACCAGCCCGCAATAGCGATAGGCGAGCGAACGCAGCTGGCCGGCGGCCGCCCAGCCGATCAGCCGCTTGAGCGGCCGATGGACATAAGCGGTCGGGAAATCGGTAAAGTAGCCGGCGACTGTCGCGACATCGGGATGGTCGCGTCGATAGCGCAGCGCGGCCCATGGAAGGTTATAGGAATCCTGGCACTCGACGATATCCGGGCGAAATCGCTCGAGTGCGGCACGGACCGCCCGGTTGCGAAGCAACAGCCGGTAATTCGGGCTGGTCGGGACCGGCGGTGAAGCGATCGTAACGGTGATCGCGCGGCCGTCTTCGATGACAGAATCCTCGGAGCCCGGGATGATCAGGAGATGGCGGTGCGGAGTGAAGGTGAGGATATGCTCGCGCTTGCGGCGCAGATAGGTGCCGACTCCGCCGCCGACGTCCGACCAGCTTTGGGTGATGTCGCAAATCAGCTGCGCGGATGCGGGCGCCTTGGTCATCGCGGCATCAACACCAGGCCCGGCCCAAAGTGCCACCCGCCGTCATCTGCCCGCGACTGTCGGCAAAGCTTACACTTGTCGTTCCGGAGGCAATCAAGCTGCTGACAAATCTGGCTGGAAACTGCGGATTTCATCGTTTGGCACGCTCGTTGCTTAAATGAATGCGTCCACTTGGTTCCACAA
>CBIHLI010000243.1:0-1937 GCA_966210575.1 uncultured Sphingomonas sp. | reverse complement strand
CACGACGTCATCGCCGAAGAAGTCGAGCTTGCCGGTGCGGAAGTAGCGATACTTCAGGCCGATATCGACGTTGGGCGAGACCGCGTAGCGGGCGCCGGCAATCAGCTGCCATGCCCAGGCGCTGTCTTTCTCGCCGAGGACCTTCACCCGTGCGCGGCCGAAACCGCCGCCGACGTAGAAGCCGAGGCCGTCGTCATTGCCGAAATCGAGCAGCCCGTTCACCATGCCCGAAAGCACGGTTGCGTGGCCGTCGAGGTCGACGTCTTCGAAGGCGTCGGCGAGACCGACGTCCGCATCCACCGCGTCGATGAACTCGTCGCTGATGTCCAGATGGTCGAGACCGGCCCGTTTCCAGCCCAGCTCGCCCTCGAGGCGGAACATGCCGAAATCATATCCGGCGATCAGGTCCAGATCGATGCCGGTCTTATAGTCGACGCCGATGGCATTTTCGTAGGTGCCGTCGCTGAATCCCTCGTCCGTCCCGTCGAGCGTGATGTCGACGTTCTGGTCCTTGGCCATCATCAGGCCGCCTTCGATTCCGACATAGGGTTGACCGTCGCGGGCGACGGCCGGCGTGCTCAGTGCGGCAATCGAAGCCGCCGCCAGTAAGAAGTTGCGCAAGTATAGCCTCCCTGTTTTACGCACACATAAGGTGGCGCGAGCCAACTATAGCTTGCCTGGCTATTTCCAACAAGCATCGCCTGCTTCGGGATTCACTTCGGCGTGCGGGTGACTCTACTGTTGAACGCAATCGAGACGCGATCCTCGCCCGAGCGGTTCGGATGAACCCAATGCCGCACGAAGCCGGGCCAGATGAAGCAGCTGCCCGCGGCCGGGCGCGCCGTGAACTTGCCGCGGGTGAATGGCGTCTCGAGACCGGCGTTCGACCCGATCGAACCGCGCGGATCGATGAACTCGATCGCGCCCGACAGCCGGTCGGACTCATCCGCTTCCGGGACATGGACATAATAGGTGCCCGACCAGAACGAACCCGGATGGTCGTGCGGCGAGTTCATCGCGTTGGTCGGGCTGACATTGACCCATCCTTCATGGCTGGTGCCGAGCCCGGCGGGTGCGTCCGGAACGAGCTTGGCAGTGACCGACGCGACCATGGCCTCGATCTCGCGCGCCAGCTCGGAATGCGCGGGCTCGGGCCGGTCGAAAAAATCGAGCGCCGAGTGCCAGCCGTAGCGATTGGACCGGTCGACGCCCGGCTCCGCCCTCCGCCGCTCGGCGATTTCCGCCAGCAATCGCGGGTTGAGGGTCTCGGCGCCCTGGAGGCGAATGGTGACGAACGGCACTGGAAAGAGGACGCGCACCTCCGGTTCGTCGAATGCCATCCTCGTCCCCCTCTGCGCACCGGTCAAAACCTGAGTGCCACCATTCCAACGCCGGATAAAGCGCGATTGGCGCCTTAGGCATTTGAAAAGTCCGTCCCCGCCATGCTAGCGGCGAAGGCAATCGATCAATCCAAGGAATCTGCCCGTGGCCGAATTTACCCTGCCCAGGAACAGCAAGGTCAAGAAGGGCCGCGCCCATAAGGCCGAGGGCGGGACGCGGGCCAAGTCGTTCAAAATCTATCGCTACGATCCGGACAGCGGCGCCAACCCGCGCTACGACACCTACAGCATCGACCTCGACAAATGCGGGCCGATGGTCCTCGACGCGCTCATTCACATCAAGGACGATATCGACCCGACGCTGACCTTCCGCCGCTCCTGCCGCGAGGGGATTTGCGGGTCGTGCGCGATGAACATGGACGGCCGCAACGGCCTTGCCTGCACCACCGCCCTTGAGGATCTGGACGGCGAAGTCCGGATCACGCCGCTGCCGCACATGGAAGTGGTCAAGGACCTGGTCCCCGACATGACGCATTTCTATGCGCAATATGCCTCGATCCAGCCCTGGCTGAAGACCTCGACGCCGCAGCCGTCGGG
>CBIHLI010000242.1:0-1944 GCA_966210575.1 uncultured Sphingomonas sp. | reverse complement strand
AGACCGGGATGTGTGGCCATCGGTGCGGTTGCCCATGGCGGCTGGCTGCGGCAGCATCGAAGCATATAGGATTTCGGACTTCCACAACTGACGCGCTCGGGCGCGAAGGAGGACAGATGCTCCAGGGCAAAAAACTGGTTCAATCCATGTTCGCGCGTCGCGGCTACCGGATTGTAAGGTCGGAATCCGACGTGCGGTATCGGCCGGTCGCAGCCGATGCGCGCAATTCTGCCAGCTTGCTCCATGAGATTCTCCCGGTGGTGCAGCACAACGCGCTGACCGGAGAGTGGCCGACGCCGGAATTTCTTGAGAATTACTTCGATGCGGACCGTCTTGCGATGGCTCGCCTTCTGCTTGATCAATGCGATGCCGAAGACGTCGAAATCGCGGGCAAGCGCGTTCTGGACATCGGGTGCCACGCGGGGTGCCTCCTGCGCCTCATGCACGCAAGATACAAGGAAACCTCCCTCTTCGGATGCGATATCAGCGATGTGAAGCTCGCGATGGCCAAACGCGCCTGCCCCGACGCCGAACTATTCTTCAGCGCGCTCTCGGACCTTCCCCGGTCATCGCGCTACGACGTGGTGTTCCTGATGGAAGTGCTGGAGCACACGGTCGATCCCGAAGCGGTTGTCCGGCGTCTGCTCGATATTGTGTCGGCTACCGGGACGCTCATATTGACGGTTCCCGATGGGCGGAGGGATCAATTTCCCGCCAAGGAATATCATGCGGAGTTTGATTCCTACGCGGGCCACATCAACTTCTGGAGTCCGGAGAGCTGGAATTATTTCCTTATGCGGACCGCTCCCGAGTGGGAGCTCCGCACAGGAACATTGTCAACCGGACACTTGTTCGCAGCCCTGATCATGAAGAATAAGGCGATCTCAGATGAACATAGGTGACGTACTCGCCCCCTTTGCTTTCATTATCGGTCATCTCACTCGGTCGGAAAACCGCGCTTCGCCAGCAGCGCCTTCACATCGGGATCGCGGCCGCGGAAAGCGCGATAGGCTTCGGCGCGGTCGGTCTCGTTGCCGGTCATCAACAATATGGTGCGGAACTTGTCGGCGACGCTGCGATCCCACGGACCGCCCGCTTCGGTGAAGGCCGCCCAGGTGTCGGCGTCCATCGTTTCGGACCAGAGGTAGCTGTAATAGCCCGCCGAATAGGCGTCCGAGCTGAACAGATGGCCGAACTGCGGCAGGCGGTGCCGCATCACGATTTCCTTCGGCATGCCGATTTCGGCCAGCGTCTCGCGCTCGAACTTGTCGACGTCGGTCGGCGGGGTCTTGCGGTTGTGCAGCTTCATGTCGACGATCGCGCTCGCCAGATATTCGACCGTGTCGAACCCCTGGTTGAACTTGTTCGACGCGAGGATCTTGTCGACCAGCGCTTGCGGCATCGGTTCGCCCGTCTTGTAGTGCGTCGCATATTTCGACAGCACTTCGGGGGTCATCAGCCAATTCTCGTTTACCTGGCTCGGATATTCGACGAAGTCGCGCGGCACCCCGGCGAGCGCGGGATAATTGACCTGCTGGAGCAGGTAATGGATGCCGTGGCCGAATTCGTGGAACAAGGTGGTCGCATCGTCGAGGCTGATCAGCGTCGGCTCGCCCTTGGCGGCTTCGGTGAAATTATTGTTGTTCGACGCGAGCACATTGCGTTCGCCGCCCAGCGT
This sequence comes from uncultured Sphingomonas sp., assembly GCA_966210575.1. GTDB lineage: Bacteria > Pseudomonadota > Alphaproteobacteria > Sphingomonadales > Sphingomonadaceae > Sphingomicrobium. The sequence goes on along the minus strand of CBIHLI010000242.1, from coordinate 266 downwards.
CTGCTGGCTGCGATAGGTCGTCATCCACGCACCCGAGCGCTTCCCATCACGCGCGAAATTGTCGAGGTAGAAGACGCCGACATTCTCGTTCGTCTTGAGATTATAGACCTCGAAGGTGCGGACCTTGGGGTCGAAAACGGGGATGGTGCCGGTGTTTTCGCGGAAACCGAGGTCGTAGAGCTGCCCCGCCGCCCAGAACATGCCCTGCGTCAGCTTGTCGAGCTGGAGATAGGGCTTCACCTCGCTCTCATCGAGGTCGTATTTGT
>CBIHLI010000241.1:0-2049 GCA_966210575.1 uncultured Sphingomonas sp. | reverse complement strand
GCCGGCCCCGCCGCCGTCGCCCGGGCAGCGTGCCGCCGCCGAGCGCGGAATCCTGATCCACGCGCTGCTCGAGCGGTTGCCGGCGGTTGATCCCGCGAGGCGCCACGAAGCCGCGCTCCGCTGGCTCGAGCATTCGGCGGGAATCGCCGAGACATCGGTCCTAGACGAACTTGCCGGGATTGTTTGCGATCTGCTTGCCGATGGCCGGTTCACGGAGCTGTTTGGCCCGGGATCGCTCGGCGAAGCGCCGATCGCGGCAACCCTTGCCGACGGCCGTGTCATCGTCGGCACCGTCGACCGGCTGCTGGTCCAGCCGGACCGCGTCCGCGTGGTCGACTACAAGACCGGACGTGCGCCCGAGCGTGCCGAGGACATCCCCGCCGCGCACCGGCTCCAGATGGGAGCGTATGCCGACGCGCTTGCGGTGATTTTCCCCGGACGAGCGATCGAGCCCGCTTTGCTCTACACCGCCAATGCCCGAATCTTCGAACTTAGCAGTTGAGAGCCGCTCGCTGGCTGTCCATATGGCGGACAGCCGAATCCAAAGGAGCCGATCCATGCCGACCAAGACCGTCACCGACCAAAGCTTTTCGAGCGACGTCCTGGGCGCCTCGGGTCCGGTGCTGGTCGATTTCTGGGCGGAATGGTGCGGGCCGTGCCGGATGATCGCCCCTGCGCTGGAGGAGATTTCCAACGAGCTGGGCGACAAGGTGACCGTCGCCAAGCTCAACATCGACGAGAATCCCGATGTTCCCGCCCGCTATGGAGTGCGCGGAATCCCGACGATGCTGCTGTTCAAAGGCGGCCAGCCGGTCGCGCAGAAGGTCGGCGCCGCTCCGCGCAGCCAGATCCAGCAGTGGCTGGAGAGCAATCTCGACGTCTCGCCACGGTCGAGCGCTGGTCAGGCTTAGGCACTCACTGCGGCGGCTCGGTTCCTTCGAGACCGCGCGTATCCGGCCTGAACTTGTCATGCCGCGGCAGCTCGTCATTCGGCTCGAACCAGGCGATCTTGCTCGACCAGAAAATGTGAAAGCCGGGAGCGATCGCGTTCGGATCGTCGAGCGTTGCGACGCTGAAGTCGATGGTTTTAGGCTGGTGGTCGACCTTCATCAGCAGAGGCGTGCCGCATTCAGAACAAAATTCGCGGTGTCCGAAGCTCGATGACGGCACCGCCTTCAGTTTGTCCGCGCCATTGGTCCAGGCAAGATCGGCGACCGGGACGGTTGCGAACACCATCGCCGGGGCGCCGCTGTTGAGCTGGCAAGTGCGGCAATGGCACCAGCCGCAATCGAATGGGTTGCTTGCCAATTCATAGCGGACAGCGCCGCACATGCATCCACCGGTCATTCCCATGGTTGGTCCTTCGATTGACTAGGGGCAGGCCCCTTCCTACATCGCCCGCCGCAACGCCCGCGCGCGGGGCGGGGCAGGTCGTCGCTTAGTCGACGCACCTGCGGGCATCTAAAGGAATTCCATGTTTGCCTCACTGGCCAAGAGTATCTTCGGATCGGCAAACGACCGCTATGTCCGCGGCCTCGGCAAATATGTCGATGCGATCAACGCGCTCGAGCCGGGTTATGAGGCGCTCAGCGACGACGAGCTTCGCTACCAGACCGAGGCCCTGAGGCAGCGGCTGGCCGACGGCGACAAGCTCGACGACCTGCTTCCCGAAGCCTTCGCCACGGTCCGCGAAGCCGCTAAGCGAACGCTCGGCCAGCGCCATTACGACGTCCAGCTGATCGGCGGAATCGCGCTTCACCGCGGCGAGATCGCCGAGATGAAGACCGGCGAGGGCAAGACCCTGGTCGCCACTCTCGCGGTCTATCTGAACGCGCTCGAGGGCAAGGGCGTCCACGTCGTCACGGTCAACGATTATCTCGCCCGCCGCGACGCCGAATGGATGGGGCAGATCTACGAGTTCCTGGGAATGTCGGTCGGGGTGATCATCCCAAACATCACCGACGAGCAGCGCCGCGAGGCCTATGCCGCCGACATCACCTACGGCACCAACAACGAGTTCGGCTTCGATTACCTGCGCGACAACATGAA
>CBIHLI010000240.1:0-2080 GCA_966210575.1 uncultured Sphingomonas sp. | reverse complement strand
TTGTAGATGAGGCTCAACAGCAAGCTGTGCGAGCGCCACCGGCTCTTGAATCCGACATCGCCATCTTCGTCCGACTTCAGGTTCGTGACATTGAAGAAGCGATACTTGACGCCGACATCGATGTTTGGAGTGATCGCGGTGCGGACACCGGCGACGACCTGCCACGCGAGGCGGCTGTCCCTAATGCTGTTGTCCAGATCCAGGTCATCGAGGTCGATGCCGTCGATGTCGTCAACGTGCATCCTGACGTCGGCGATGCCGATGCCCGGTCCGACATAGCCGCTCCACGAATCCTCGTCGCCAACGTCGAGCAGGGCGTTGACCATGAACGACAGTGAGCGCGAGTTGCCGTCGGCGTCGAAGTTTGCTCCGAAGGCGCCAGTCACGGGGATGGCGTTGCGGAGCTCAACCTCGTCGAGACCGGCATGCTTGTAGCCGATTTCGCCTTCAACCCGGATCATTCCGAAGTCGTATCCGGCGGTAAGGTCCACGTCGAAGCCGGGCTTCGACTTGAGAATTGCAAAATCATCGATGCTGATGCTCTCGTCGCTGAGATCGACCAGGTCGATGTTCGAATCCTCGAGCACCATGATGCCGCCATTGATAGCGGCATAAAAGCTGCCGTCGCGGGCAAGCGCCGGAGTCGCCAGCGTGGTCGATGCGAGCGCCATTGCAATGGCCAGCTTGCGCATAGAAATTTCCCCTTTCAAACGCGTTCGAAGCAGAACTGCCCGAACACATTATGAGAGGCCCCGTTTCCGCGCAACTGGGGATTCGCGTCAGCTGTTGCCGAAAAGCATCAATAATGCATCATTATCGGCAGATTGCAAAATCCAAGACATTGAAATGTAAGACTTTTCATTCTGAAGCGATCAAGCCGTGCTGGCGCATCGCCGAAAGGATGCCGGCGAGCGCGATTCTCACTTCGGAATCGATAACATTGCCACCCTGGGGATCGGCAACGGCCGCCGCTTGTGCTCCGACGACTTGCTCGCCTTCTATCTCAAGCTGCGACGCCCGAACGATTCCAACTTCCCAGCCTTCCGGCATGTAAGTTGCTGTGGCACCGGAGGTTTTCACGACAACCTTGAGGCCGACGACCGGCGTCACGAAGCGCCATCCGGCGCCGCTGAACGCCGCGAGATGGCCCGCGTGCAGCGACCACTCGCCGGTCGGCATATCGCCGACCAGATAGCAGGCGCCCGCGACCGGTGACTGCGGGGGATCGTTACGCGATTCTTCCTCGACCGCTCCGGCAACGGCCGCATCTAGTAGCTGCAACGCTTCGTTGTGGAACAGCTCCTTTTGCGCCTGGCCGGGAACGATCAGCGGCAGCGCAAGGCGTTCGGTAGCTTCCATGTCGATGATCCTAGTTGATTGTGAGGCTGAGGACGGTGGGCCGCGAGACAGCAAGCTCGCCGATCTGCGCGACCCGGATTTGCACTTCGCTTCCCGCCAAGACCGCCAGGTCGGCCGCTGTGAAATCGATAGATCGGCTGCCGCTCTCTCGCTCCAGCGAGCCTGCGGCGCCTTGGACCGTCACCCGGTAAAGCTCGACCGCCGAATCGAGCGGCGCGTCGACTCCCAGCCAGGACCAGCCGCGCCGGCTGCGTCGCACCCAGGCGCAGCGCAGCGCACCGTCTGGCGCAATGCTGGCGCGAAGATGGACCGGGCTTGGCGGCCGCATGGCTTCCCCGATCACGGCAAGCTCGACCATGCCCCCCGCGGTGTCGGCGGGGCCCTGCGGAGTTATGCCTATCCTTGCGCCGGCATGGGCGCTGTTCAGATGCAGTTGCGCCAGGCGTGCGGCGTCGACGATCACGAACCGGTCGCCCTGCTGGTGAATGCCCATGGCCCACTCGCTTCCTCGCCGGCCGCGCAGCAGCCGGCTAAGCCGGAACCGATTGGAACCGAGCGGCAGCGCATCTCCGAACTGGATCAATTCGCTTCCGACCAGCGCCAGGTTCGCGCCGTCGATCAACGCATCGTCTGTGCGGCTCTCGAGCCAGTCGTCGCCGTTGGCCAGTTCGACATCGACGGTGTTGAGCAAGTCGAATAGCGTCGACGGCCCGCCGCCGAG
>CBIHLI010000239.1:0-2086 GCA_966210575.1 uncultured Sphingomonas sp. | reverse complement strand
GCAGCACCGGCAGGATGCAGGGGCTGAGGATGGTGAGGACGCCGCCAAGGTAGGCGAGGAGGAAGAGCAGCACCTAGGCCGCCCGAAACGTCAGCGAGAGGCCGTTGATGCAGTGCCGCTTGCCCGTTGGCCGAGGGCCGTCGTCGAAGATATGGCCGAGATGCCCGCCGCAGCGGCGGCAATGCTCCTCGACGCGGATCATACCGAGTGTCGCGTCGCGGCTGGTGCCGATGGCATTGGGAAGCGCGGCGTAAAAGCTGGGCCAGCCGGTTCCGCTGTCATATTTGGTCTTGGAGCTGAACAAGGGCAGGCCGCAGCCGGCGCAGGCGAAGATACCCTTGCGACGCTCCTTCAGCAATGGGCTGGAGAACGGACGCTCGGTGCCTTCCTGGCGGAGGATGGCATAGCGCTGCGGCCCCAGGCGCCGCTTCCAGTCGGCGTCGGACCGCCGCACCTCATAGTTTGCCGCCGAAGCGTCGGTGCCGCGACCCGCAAGATAAGTGGCGAGGCCGAATACGGTGGTTCCCATTAAGCCCAGGAACAGGCGACGATCGTTGCTCATGCCGGGAACCATATAGCATCGTTAGCTGAACGGCGCCTGCCATCCCGGCATCGGTATTATGCGGCTTCGTTATGACAAATTCGCGCTGAGACGGATGTCCCGAATGGGCGGAAAGCGGACGTTGCAGTGTCCTACAGATTATTGGGCACCGGCAAGCTTTCGATGATGCTGAGCAATTGCTCGTTTCGAGCAGCGTTTCGTTGCGCGTCACAGCCGAAGTCCGCCAAATAATGCTTGTCCAAATTTGGTCCCATCCAATGGACCCATAAAGCGCCCGCGTCAGTGGTGAACGGCAATCCCTTCGGGCACGTGCTCTCAGCGAACTCTCGAGCGCTCTTATCCGAGAATTGCACCGCCTGCCGTTGAAACGGCTTCAGACTGTCGACCAGTTGAGTGAACTGTTTGGGGGAAATGGAGAACGAACCACTCCTGCCCCTCGGATATGGATAGCTCAGATGAAATTGGCCTTCGCCTCGACTGTTCACCGAGATATCCGTGGCGAAATATCCGGACAAACGAAGCTCAATGCGACCAACCTGTGCAACGGTTGAAGGACCGCCGCATCCGGAAGCCAATAAAAGAGAGAGTGCGGCAAGAGCGGTTCGCATAGAGGCATTTTGTCGAGGGAAGCTTATGACCGCAATGGGTGGAAAGCGGTCATTACGGAAGTCTGTGAAATCCGAGCGCCCGCCGGAGTTGGTGCCCCCAGCGGGCGGTCAGTCAGCACTAGGGCGAAAATAGCTTCCTTCGGCGAGCTGCCGATATTTGTCGGCTAGATCCAAATGAATCTTCCTTGCCGCCTCATCCTTCGCGAAGGCGGCCATTTCACGCTCTTGCTGTTCTCGCTGGCGATAGTAGCCCTGCTGTTCATCGAACGGTTTCATGCCTCCCTCCTCGGTTCTCCGAGCATGGACATGAGAGAGGCAGAGGCCGGTGTGGCCCCTACCTCTCGGGTCTGCTGATTAGGCGTCAGCGCTTTCCTGCGCCGTTACCTCGATCGCCTCCTGCTTGGGCTGGGTGCCGCCAATAGAGATTTTCTTGGGCTTCATTGCCTCCGGAATCTCTCGGATTAGGTCGACGGACAGCAAGCCGTCTTTCAGATCGGCTTCGGAGACCTTGATGAAGTCGACGCCTTCGTCGTCGGCCTTCTTCCCGCTTACGATCAACTGGTTCTGCTGCGCGGTGATGTCGATCTCATCGCGACCGAAGCCCGCGACCGCCAGGATAACCCGGTAATGATTTTCATCGACTTTGATCAGGTCGAACGGCGGGTAGTTTTCAGAACCCTGCCCAAGCGAGCTGTTTTCGAGAAGGTCAAACAGCCGATCAAAACCGACCGTGGAGCGCCGATAGGGCGCAAAATCAAACGCACTGCGCATATCTGTCCTCCATTAGAGCAACAAGACGGCAGGCAGGGCCGAACGGGCCCCTGCATCCCGTCACCGGCCGATCAAGGGCCGGCGGCGAGAAATCGGGTAGTCGAATTAAGCTTTTCAAGGGGCCATAAAACAGCGACGCTAATGA
>CBIHLI010000238.1:0-2087 GCA_966210575.1 uncultured Sphingomonas sp. | reverse complement strand
AGCGGCAATTGTGCGCTGATCGCGTCGATCCTGCTCGCCGCGGGTGCCGGCTGGGCGGCGCGCTTTCGGACCAGCAGGCCCTCGAGCCGCTGAACCACCGCCTGGTTGGGCATGTCCTCCTTATATTCGACGATCGGCCGCTCGCCCGGCCAGAAGGAGAGGAGCAGGATCGAAAGGACCATCAGCGACGCGACCAGGAACAGCCCGCCAAGGCCGATCGGGCCGACGATCAGCCCGAAGGCGATCGTCGCGACGATCAGCAGTCCGATGGCGATACCGATATTGCCCATCTTTCGCCCGAGCGCCGCAACTCCGCGCGACCTCACCCGTCGCTCGGCGGTCCTCGACGCCGAGCTTCGGTCGATCCGCCCCATCACCTCGTCGAAACGGGCGATCGCCTGGTCAACGCTGCGCGGGTGGCTGCTCATCGATCGCCGCGCCTTCAGCCTTCAAGCGCGGTCAGGATCGAGGGTTCGGCCGCCAGTCGGTTCTGCTCGACGCCCTCGGCGCGGGCGATATAGCCGCGGCTCTTCTCGACTTCGCGTCCGAGCGTATCGACGGTCTGCTTCATCGTGCCGAGCGCCTCGAGCTTGAAGCGGTCGATCGTGTCCATCGTGTCATAGATGTTCTGGAACGCGCGCTGCAGGGTTTCGAGCGGGATCGTCGACGAAGCCGCCTGCTTGTGGATCTCGCCCGACTGGGTCTTGAGCAGGGTGCCGGTGCTTTCGATCATGTTCGCGGTGGTAACGTTGAGGGCGCTGATCTGCTCGAGAACCAGCTTCTGGTTGGTGAGCGCCTGGGCGACCGTGACCGCGGTGCGAAGCGCCGAGACCGTCGTCGTCGAGGCCCGGTCGACGCCCTTCACCAGCTCGACATTGTTCTTCTTGACGAGATCGAGGGCGAGATAGCCCTGAACCGTCACCGCCATCTGGGTCAGAAGGTCAGTCGTCCGCTGGCGGGCGTAGAACAAGGCCGTCTCGCGGATCGCCTTGGCCTTTGCCGGATCGGTGGAGTCCAGCTCGTTCGCCTTTTCCTCGAGCTTGGCATCGAGCGCCTTGGAGATGTGGATCATCTGCTCGAGCTTGCCCATCGTCTTCCACATCTGGGCGCGTTCGGTGTCGATCGCGGCATTGTCCTGGAGCAGCTCGTCCTTTCCGGAAGCGAGCGCGGCGAGGATCTTGGCGATATGGGTCTGCGCCGACTGATATTTCATGAAATAGCCGCGCAGCTTGTTGCCGAACGGGATGATCCCGAACAGACGGCGGGGCCGGTTCAGATTGCCCCGGGCCGGATCGAGCCCTTCGACCGTCTTGCGAAGCTCGGTGAGATCGGCGCCGATGCCGGTGTCGGCGTCGATCGCCTTGACCGGCCGATCGAGGAACCGGTTCGAATGGCTCGCGGCCTCGGCGATCTCCTTGCGCCCCATGCTCGTTAGCTGATCGACCTTCTTGCCGAAATCGGGCGAGTTGGAATCGAGCGCGACCAGCTCGTTGACGAAGGTGTCGACCCGTTCCTCGAGCTGGCTCTTCTGCTCCTCCTTGAGCGGAACCAGCCCCGCGGCCTGCTCCGCGGTAACGGTCTGAAGCGGCTGAGGCGCATCCAGAGTCAGCGTCGTCGTCGTCTCGGTGGCGGTCTGAGTGGCCATGGCTCCCCGATCTCCTGTGATTTCCGGGAGAGATTGGGGCTTGCAGCCTCCCAGCGCAAGAGAGAACGCGTATTATTTCACTAACTCACTCTCGCCGCAACTCACCTGAACCTCGCCTAACGCGGCAGTTCAGAATGGGCTCACCCGACTCGGCCTAGTCCGGTGATCGGACACGAGGCGCCCCAGCACTTCGGGCCGTTCGGATTTTGAGGAGTATGTTATGCGTAAGATGGTTCTTGGCCTCGCCGCGGTCACGATGACCGTTCCGGCCCTTCCTTCGGTCGCTTCGGCCGATCATCGCGACGAAAGCCGCTACAGCCGCTACTACGACAATAGCGGCAATTATCATGGCCCGACCTGGCGCGGTCGCGACGGTCGTACCTATTGCCGCCGTTCCAACGGCACCACCGGACTTATCGTCGGCGGCGCCGCAGGCGCCCTC
>CBIHLI010000237.1:0-2105 GCA_966210575.1 uncultured Sphingomonas sp. | reverse complement strand
CATGTTGACGTCGACGATCTGGGCGCCGTTCTCGACCTGGCTTCGAGCGACTTCGACCGCGGCGTCATAGGCGCCGGCGAGGATCAGTGTCTTGAACCTGGCCGAGCCGGTGACGTTGGTGCGTTCGCCGATATTGACGAAGCGCGCGCCGGCGGCCGCTTGCTCGACGTTCGAAACTTCCATCAGGCGGCGATGATCATCGGCTCGAGCCCGGCGAGAAGCGTCTGCCCGCGTGGCTCCGGAACCTTGCGCGGCGGCTTGCCGGACGCCGCTTGAGCAATTGCTTCGAGATGCGCCGGAGTCGTCCCGCAACAGCCGCCGACGACATTGACCAGCCCGTCGGCGATCCATTCGCCGACCTGGGCGGCGGTCTCGGCGGCGGCTTCGTCATATTCGCCGAGCTCGTTGGGAAGCCCGGCGTTGGGATAGGCCATGACCAAAGTATCGGCCTGGGCCGAGAGCGCCGCCAAATGCGGCCGAAGCTGCGCCGCTCCGAACGAGCAGTTGAGGCCGATGGTCAGCGGCCGGGCGTGCCGGGTGCTGGCCCAGAACGCCTCGACGGTATGGCCGGAAAGGTTGCGGCCGGACAGATCGGTCAGGGTCATCGACACCATCAGCGGAAGCTCGCGACCCAAGGCCTGCTCGGCTTCGAGCGTCGCCATGATCGCCGCTTTGGCGTTCAACGTGTCGAACACGGTTTCGACGAGGATGAAGTCGACGCCGCCCTCGACCAGCGCGTCGACCTGCTCGCGATAGACCGCCTTGACCGTGTCGAAATCGACTTCGCGAAAGGCCGGGTCGTTGACGTCGGGCGACAGCGACAGTGTCTTGTTGGTCGGCCCGATCGCGCCGGCCACCCAGCGCAGCTTGCCGTCCTTCGCTGCATAGGTATCGGCCACTCCGCGGGTAATTTTCGCGGCGGCTCGGTTGATGTCGCCGGCAAGGTGCTTGGCGCCGTAATCGGCCTGGCTGATCCGGTTGGCGTTGAAGGTGTTGGTGGCGAGCAGGTCGGCGCCGGCATCGGCGAAGCTCTCGCAGATCTTACGGACGACCGCCGGTTGCGTCAGATTGAGCAGGTCATTGTTGCCGCGCTGATCCTTCATGAGGTCGAGCCCGCCGCAATAAGCTTCGCCCGGCAGCCGCTCGGCCTGCACCAGGGTGCCGTAGGCGCCGTCCTTGAGCAGGATTCGCCTGGCCGCTTCGGCCCGGAAGGCGGTTGCCGCACTCACTTCGCCCGCACTCCAAGCAGGTGGCAAATCGCGTAGCTGAGCTCGGCACGATTCAACGTGTAGAAGTGGAAGCAGCGAACCCCGCCCGCGTAGAGCTGACCGCACAGCTCGGCGGCGACGGTGGCGGCGATCAGCTGCCGCGCCGCGGGCAAGTCGTCGAGCCCCTCGAACAGCTCGTCGAGCCATTGGGGGATCGATGCTCCGCATTGACCGGCGAAGCGCCGCGCCGTGGCGACGTTCGTCACCGGCAGAATTCCCGGGACGATCTCGATGTCGATGCCGGCGGCCCCGGCCTCGTGGCGGAAGCGGAAGAAGGAATCCGCCGAGAAGAAGAATTGGGTGATCGCGCGGTCGGCGCCGGCGTCGATCTTGCGCTTCAGATTGTCCAGGTCGGCTTCACGACAGCCGCTGTCGGGATGCACCTCGGGATAAGCGGCGACAGAAATGTCGAACGGAGCGATCCGTTTCAGCCCCTCGACCAGCTCGGCGGCATTGGCATAGCCGCCGGGGTGCGGCGCATAGGCCTTGCCCGGATCGGGCGGGTCGCCGCGCAAGGCCACCAGGTGGCGAACGCCCAGCTGCCAATATTCGCGCGCCACCTCGTCGACCTCGTCCTTGCTCGCTCCAACGCAGGTCAAGTGCGCGGCCGGCGTGAGGTCGGTCTCGTTGAGAATCCGCTCGACCGTCGCGTGGGTGCGCTCGCGGGTCGATCCGCCGGCGCCGTAGGTGACCGATACGAACCGCGGCTTGAGCGGCGCCAGCGTCTGGATCGACTGCCACAAGGTGTCGGCCATCGCCTCGGTCTTGGGCGGGAAGAATTCGAAGCTCACCTGGATGTCACCGCGCGCCTGGGCGAAAAGCGGCGCGTGGTTCGAC
>CBIHLI010000236.1:0-2136 GCA_966210575.1 uncultured Sphingomonas sp. | reverse complement strand
ACGTAGCCGAGCGTGGCCGCGAGGGAGAAGAGCGGCGCCGTCGACGCGATGCCCAAGCCAGGCACCAGCCGCTTCAACGGCCGCTTCTCCGAAGTGCTCCTGGCCAAGCTCAAGGCGATCGGTTTCGCCGACCAGCACCGGCCGATCGCCCAGCCGATCCGGCTGCAGGGATGCGGCCCGCTGCGGGCGATGCCGAGCGATCCGATCGGGCTGCTCGCGATCGGTGCGTCGACCGGCGGAATCCATGCGCTGTCGGCGCTGTTCCAGGCGCTTCCGCACCGGATCCACGTGCCGATCCTCGTTACTCAGCACCTGCCGTCGCCGTTCATGAGTGTCTTCGCCCGCCAGCTCGGGGTTGCCGCTCGCCGCGAGGCGTTGGTCGCCGAGGACGGCACCAGGCTTCTTGCCGACCGGATCCTGATCGCGCCCGGCGACGCCCACCTGACCATCGAGCCTGATGGCGACGGTCATGTCGCCAGGCTCGTCCGCGGCGCCGCTCCCAGCGGTTGCCTGCCCTCGGTCGACCCGATGCTCGCTTCCGCCGGAGTCGAGTTCGGCCCGTCGGCGGTCGGCGTCGTCCTGACCGGCATGGGCCGCGACGGAGTCGACGGGGCTCGCCGGCTGGTCGCCTGCGGCGGCTCGGTGCTCGCCCAGGACGAACAGAGCTGCGCGGTGTGGGGGATGCCGCGGGCGATCGTCGAGGCGGGGCTCGCCTGCGCGGTGATGCCGCCCGACAAGATCGGCCGGCGGATCGCCTCGCGAACCGAGGACGTCGTCGCATGCAAGTAAGCGACAGCTCCAGCCGGATCCTCGCCGGGCTGCTCGAAGCGCGCACCGGCCAGCAGCTGACGATGAACCGTCGCTGGCGGATCGAGACCGCGCTTTCCGCCTTGCTGCGCGAGCGCGGCATTGCCACCCTCGACGAGCTGATCACCATCCTGGTGATGGGCAAGGAGCCGGCGCTGTCGAACCAGGTGGTCGAGGCGCTGCTCAACAACGAAACCTATTTCTTCCGCGATCGAGCGCCGTTCGACCTGCTCGCCCGCCACGCGTTGCCCAAGCTTGCCGCCAGGCGCGATCCCGGCCGCCGCATTCGGATCTGGTCGGCCGGCTGCTCGACCGGCCAGGAAGTCTATTCGATCGCCATGCTGTTCGCCGAAAATCCCGACAAGTGGCGCGGCTGGACCATCGACGTGCTTGGAAGCGACGTTTCGGCGGGAGTCGTCGATCGCGCCCGAAGCGGGACCTACACCCAGTTCGAGGTCCAGCGCGGCCTCGGCATCAACCAGATGATCCGCTGGTTCGAGGAATGCGACGATGGCTGGCGGGCGGTCGAGCCGCTGCGCAAGGTGGTGCGCTTCCAGGTCCACAATCTGATGGAATCGCCGCCGCACCCCGGCGATTTCGACATCGTCCTGTGCCGCAACGTGCTTCTTTACCTGACACCCGAGAAGCGGCGGATCGCCTTCGATCGGCTGGCCTCGGCACTGGCGCCCGACGGCTGGCTGATGCTCGGCGCCGGCGAGACGGTGATCGGCCAGACCGAGCGCTTCGGCGCCGACGTCGAGGCGCGCGGCCTCTATCGCCGCACCGACGGCGACGCGATCGTCGAGAAGCGCCAAAATCCCGACCGGAGAGCCGCCGCAAAGGCTTGAGTTGCGGCGCGATATGTGCGCCATTCCACCGATGGAATTCGTCGAGCGCCCATCGCCCAATTTCGACGAGCGAGCGCTGCCGGTGTCGATGATCGTGCTCCATTATACCGGCATGCCGGACTGCGAGGGCGCATTGGCGCGGCTATGCTCGCCCGAAGCCAAGGTTTCCGCCCATTATTGCGTCGACGAGGACGGTACGGTTTTTCGCCTGGTCGACGAGACCATGCGCGCCTGGCATGCGGGCAAGTCCCGCTGGCGCGGGGTGAGCGACGTCAATTCCGCCAGCGTCGGCATCGAGATCGTCAATCCCGGCCATGAGTTCGGCTATCGCGCCTTTCCCGACGAGCAGATCGCGGCGCTGATCCCGCTGATCGCCTCGATCAAGGACCGCCACGGGATCAGCCGCGGCAATATCGTCGGCCATTCCGACGTCGCTCCGGCGCGCAAGGAGGACCCGGGCGAGCTGTTCCCTTGGGACGCG
>CBIHLI010000235.1:0-2164 GCA_966210575.1 uncultured Sphingomonas sp. | reverse complement strand
AACGCCGTTCGAATATCGGATCCTGGAGCAGGACCACCCGGAGAATTTCGAGGAGCTGAAGCGCCACTGGCCGTTCGGCCAGTTCCCGCTGCTGCTCGACGATGGCCGGCCGTTCGTGGAATCGACGCCGATCATCGAGCATCTCCAGGCCGAGCATGGCGGGACCCATCGCTGGATTCCGGATGGCGATATCGGCCGGCGAGTTCGCTTCCTCGACCGCTTCTTCGATCTTCGGGTCATGCAGCAAATGCAGCAGAGCGTCGGCAACGCGCTCCGTCCCGAGAGCGATCGCGACCCTTACGGTGTTGCGAGATCGCTTGAGCAATTGCGGCTGGCTTACGATTGGTTGGAAACCAATTTGAGCGATGGTCCCTGGGCCGTGGGCGAGGAGTTCACGCTGGCCGACTGCGCCGCCGCGCCGTCCTTATTCTACGCCGACTGGGTCGAGGAGATCGGGCCGGTCCGTCCGCGCCTCGCCGCCTACCGGGCGAGATTGCTCGCCCATCCGATCGTCGCGCGAGCCGTCGATGAAGGGCGGCCCTACCGCGCCTACTTCCCGCTTGGCGCACCGGATCGGGATTAAGCGAAAGCGCGGGAGCCTTTCAGCAACTGATAGGCGTCAATGACTTCGACGAGCCGCTTTTCGTGGGTGCGGTCGCCGCCGTTGCGATCCGGGTGATAGCGCCGCACGAGTTCCGAATAGCGTTTCCGCAGCGCAGTCCGGTCCGCATCGTCCTTGAGCCCGAGGAGGGCGAGCGCATGACGCTCCTTGGCGGTAAAACGGTCGACGCGCTGGCGGCGCGCTTCGGGCCGGAATCGCGCGGATATGGCGTCCAGCGGATCGACGAAGTCGGCCCAGGCAGGGCCGCGGTCGGCGCCCGCTCCCGCAAATGCCCGGGTCGTACGATCCCATCCGGCGATCGGCGACTGGGCCGCCTCGATCTCGTCCGGGCTCATGCCTTCGAAGAAATTATAGCGAGTGTTGTGAGCGCGGACATGGTCGAGGCACAGCCAGCGCCACGTCCCCGGTCCGTCGAAATCGCCCGGCGTCAGCGGTGCACGGAATTCACCGGGCTCGGCACAACCGGGCTCGGAACAACGCGCGCGCGCGCCCTCGACCCGCCCATGCCATTTGCTCGCCTTCGCAATCATCGCCTCTATATAGGGCCAATGAGTATCACCGCCACCGGACCAATCGCCGGCGAAATAATCCAGCGCCTCACCGCCGCGCTCAGCCCGACCCGGCTCGAGCTCGTGGATCAGAGTCACCAGCACATCGGGCACGCCGGCCATGACCCGCGCGGCGAGAGCCATTTCGCGTTGACGATCGAGAGCGCCGCCTTCGCAGGCCTCAGCCGGGTCGAACGCCAGCGCAAGGTCTATGCCGCGCTCGGCGACTTGATGCGCGAGCGGGTCCACGCGCTGACGATCAAGGCGGCGGCGCCGGGGGATTAACCCCGGGCCGCCGCCTGATTGTCCTAGAGCGCGACCTGCAGGCTGAGGCGGCCGCCGACTCCGACCTTGCCGAGCTGGTCTTCGGCATTCACCTCGCCGGTCAGCGACATTCCGCGGTCGCCGCCCATCACGCGAAGGCCCGCCAACCAGCCGCTGTCCCGGTCTTCCGGCGTCAGCGTGAACGTGTCGCCGCCTTCGAAGCGGGCGCGGGTCTTGCCGAGCGATCCGCTCAGGATGCTGCGGTAGCCGCCTTCCAGCTCGACCCGCATCCAGCTGCTGTTGACGTCGCTGCCGCCGAACAATTCGTAGCCCAGCGCCACCAGGGCATTGGCCGCGCTTTCGTCGCTGTCGCGCTTCTCCACCTCAAGATCGAAGGCGGTGCCGCCGCCGCTCTCCTGATAGGCCTTCTCGGTCAGCTTGTAATGTTCGAGCAGGATCGACGGACGGATCGAAAAGCGTCCCATCTTCACGTCATAGGACACGCCAGCCGAGGCCGAGTAAAGACGGCCCTTCCAGTCGCCTTCCGCTTCGCGGGTGACGATCTCTCCCTCCGCGACGCCGTTGAAGGTGCGCCGGCTGTCGAAGTTGATCGTCGCCGCGGTGCCGCGGGCGAAGGCCGACAACCCGCCCCACTGCCCGCGCCAATACAGGCCGGCCTCATACTGGTTGCTGATCAGCTCGTTTTCGCGCCGGCTGTCACGGCCGGACA
>CBIHLI010000234.1:0-2204 GCA_966210575.1 uncultured Sphingomonas sp. | reverse complement strand
GGCGAGACGCTGCGCCGTCACCCGGTCGAGCTTGCCTGTCGCGTCCTTGACCGCGACGATATTCGGCAGCCGAGAAATCTCGGCCAGCGTTTCCACGGCGATGTCGACCACCGCCCGCCCGGGGATATTGTAGACGACGATCGGCAGCTCCGAAGCTTCAGAGAGCGCCCGAAAGGTGGCGAGAAGCCCCGCCTGGCTGGGCTTGTTGTAATAGCCGGTGACGATCAGCGCCGCGTCCGCTCCAGCCTCCTTGGCGGCTTTCAAATGCTCGATGGCGACGGCGACATTGTTGCTTCCGCACCCGGCGATCACGGGCACCCGGCCGCCGGCCGCTTCGACGGTGAGCTCGATGACCCGCTTCTGCTCGGCCCCGGTCATGGTCGCGCTTTCGCCGGTGGTCCCGCACGGAACCAGCGCATTGCTTCCTTCGCTGACCTGCCATTCGACCAGATCACGGAATACCGCTTCATCGACTCGGCCTGCCGCAAAAGGAGTCACCAGCGCTGGTATCGACCCGAAAAACATGGGTTCATCCTTCACTTGGGAGTTATCGGGGGGTCACAATCCCCTCCTGTTCAGCGACTGATAAGGAGGCGTGCGACACAATGTCCAGCATGGGCAAAAGGGCACTTCTCATTCCGATCCTGCTGGCGGCGTCGGCTTCGGCGTCGGCCCAGACGCCGACACCGTTTGTCACGCAGGCGGCTGCGGTGGTTGCGGCCGCCACCGACACCGTCAATTCGTCGATCGCCCAGTGGCGCAATCTTCGCCGCAGCCCCAATTACAGCTTCGTCGATTATGCGCGGTTCCTGAACTACAATCCGGAATGGCCGGGCGAGACGTCGATGCGGCGCAACGCGGAACGGGCGATGCGGCCCGGCGAGAATCCGTCGCTCGTGCTCGGCTTCTATCGGCTCGAAAAACCGCAAAGCGGCAACGGCTGGACTCGCTACGTCGAGGCGCTGAGCGCATCGGGCCGCCCGGCCGAGGCGGTCGCCGCAGCAAGGGAGGCGTGGGCTTCGAGCGACCTCAGCTCGACCGACGAGTCCTGGCTCCTGTCGCGCTTCGGCGCCCATTTCAGCGCGCGGGAGCATAACCGCCGGGTCGACGCTCTATTGTTCGACAAGAAGCCGCAGGACGCCCACCGGCTGCTCGCCTGGACGACGCCCGACCGGCGCGCCGCCTTTACCGCGCGAATCGCGATGCAGAGCCGCTGGCCCGATACCGAGGTGCGCTATCGCGCCGCCCACCACCGGATTTCCGCCGACGCCGGGCTGCTGATGGACCGGCTGCGCTATCTTCGCGACGGCGGCAACGACTATTCGGCGCGAACACTGGCGGCCCAGCCGCACCAGTTCACCGAGCGGCCGACGGACCCCGAGCGCTGGCTTGAAATGCTGCTCATCCTGGCCAACGGCGCGGTCCAGGACCGCCAGTTCACGCTCGCCTACAACATCGCCCGCCAGCTCGACGACGCGTTCGTTCCCGGCACGCTCGTCTCGAATGAATCCTATGGCGTGCGCGACAATTACACGAGCCTTGCCTGGCTGGCCGGCCGAACCGCGCTCGACCGGCTGAACAACCCGACCAACGCGATCGCGATGTTCGACCGCTACTCGCGCGGCGGCAAGTCGCTGCAGGTATCGAGCAAGGGCCATTATTGGGCCGGCCGGGCGGCGCTGGCCGCGCGCCAGCCGGCGATGGCGACCAGCTATTGGCAGCGCGCGGCGATGTTCCCCGAGCTATTCTACGGCCAGCTCGCGCTCGAGCGCCTCGGCCGCTCCGTTCCAACGCCAACTTACGCCCCACAGGTCCCGGCGACCGATCCGACCCGCACCGTCTTCGCCCGGAACCCCCTCGTCCGCGCCACTCGGGCGATGATGTACGGCGGCCGTGCCGACGAGCAGATGATGTTCGTCAGGGCGCTCGGTGAGTCGCTCGACACGCCGGCCGAGCGGGCGCTGGCGATCGAGATGTCGAGGCAGCTCGGCCGGCAGGACATCGCTGTCTGGGTGGCCCGCGGGTCGCGCAACAACGGCGTCCCATTCTACGTCCGCGACGCCTTCCCGACGCTGCGCAGCACACCGCGCACGTCCTGGTCGCTGGCGCATGGCATCACCCGGCAGGAAAGCTCGTTCGACCGAAATGCCGTCAGCCATGCGCCAGCGACCAGGACGTGCGCGGTGTGCTGCGCAGCGTCGGGA
>CBIHLI010000233.1:0-2215 GCA_966210575.1 uncultured Sphingomonas sp. | reverse complement strand
GTGCAATTCCGGCGCTGTGCCCGCAACTGTGAAGCCGGTGAAAGCTCTGCCGGTCAAGTCAGGAACCTGCCCCGTCAGTCGTCCGCACCCGGCCGGGCCCAGCCGAGTTGCGTGGCGTCGCGCGGCCACCACCGAGCGACACCTCCGAGGCGACATCCGTGTGTCGTTCGAAGGAGGTCCCAATGCTCGTCACTTTGTTGCTCGGTTCCGTTCAGACGGTCGCCGCCGATCCGTCCGAAATCATCATTACCGCATCCCTCGTGCCCCAGGCGCAGTCCGAAACGGCTGCAAGCACGACCGTCATCGATCAGGAGCGGATCGAACGTCTCGGCGAGCCGCTCGCTTCGTCGATTCTTCGCCTGACCCCCTCTGCCGCGGTTCAGTCGACCGGCCCTCTTGGAAGTTTCGTCGAGGTGCGGATTCGCGGTGCCGAAGCCAATCATACCTTGCTGTTCATCGACGGAATCCGCGCCAATGATCCCGCCGCGAACGACACGCCGCGCTTCGAGTTGCTGAACGCCGACATCCTCTCTCGGATCGAAATCGTCCGCGGCCCGCAATCGGCGCTTTGGGGATCCGACGCGATCGGCGGCGTAATCGCGGTCAACGGGGTTGCCGCTCGGTCGCCAAGCCATTCCGCGGCCGTCGAGGCCGGGTCGTTCGGCTTCGGCCGCGCCGGCGCTTCCGCTGCCCTGGTCAGCGACAGGGCGAACCTGGCCGGCGCCGTCGGCTGGCAGCGCGCCAGCGGGATCGACAGCTTCTCCGGCGAGGGTGACAAGGACGGATACCGCAACCTCGCGGCGCGCCTTCGCGGGAGCTGGTCCTTCGCTCCCGGCTTCGAGATCGGCGGCGCCGCCTTCTCGTTGACCGGGCGGACCGAATATGACGGCCTCGACCCCTTCACCTTCGTTCGCGCCGATACGCTCGACAGTAGCCGCAATCGGCTGTCGGCGGGGCGGCTGTGGATTTCCGGCGGCGACCAGGACGACGGACTGAGCGGCACATTTGCCATCTCGCTGCTGGACTCGTCCAACCGCAACTTCCTCGACGGGGTGGAGATAAATCGCACGAGTGGAGGCCGCAGGGCAGCGAACGGCCAGCTTGCGTACCGCTTTGCGACGGGCGGGATCCGCCATACGGCGATTGTCGCCCTCGATTACGACCGCGAGGGCTTCCATGCTCGCGACATCATCTATTTCGGTGCAAGCAACCAGGACCGGCGGCGAAGGCACCAGGCCATTACCGGCGAGTGGCGCGCTGAACTGGGTCCTGTTGTCACCGACATCGCGCTGCGCAGGGACGCATTCAGCACGTTTGCCGACGCAACCACCTTGCGCGCTTCGGCGCTGGTTGCGCTCGGCGGCGGCTTTTCGATTGCCGGCTCCTACGCGGAAGGGATCGCCCAACCGACCTTCTTCGACCTGTTCGGCTTCTTTCCGGGCAGCTTCGTCGGCAATCCGACGCTCAAGCCCGAGAGCTCGCGGGGCTTCGAAGCTTCGCTGCGCTATCGCCGCGGACCGTTCGGAGCTGCGCTGACCGGTTATCGCCAGCGGCTCCGCGACGAAATCGTCGATGTGTTCGACCCCGCCACCTTCCTGTCGAGCACCGTCAACCGCGACGGCCACAGCCGCCGGCAAGGCCTCGAGGCCGAGCTTGGCTGGACGGTCGGCAAACGGCTGACGCTTTCGGCCAATTACGCGTTTCTCGACGCCAAGGAGCCGGGATCCATTACGACCATCCAGTTGCGCGAGGTGCGACGGCCCAGACATAGCGGCTCGGTGGCGATCGACGGCAGGTCGGGACGGCTGACTTATGGCGGCTCGCTCGCTTTTGTCGGCGCCCGGCACGACACCAATTTCGACGTTTTCCCGGCCCAGCGCGTGCAGCTGAAGCCCTATTGGCTGGCCGGGGCCCGGCTTGCCTACAGCGTTCGTCCCGGGCTGGAGCTGTTCGCCCGGGCGTCGAACCTGTTCGACGCGCGCTACGAGGACGTGTTCGGCTATCGCACCGAAGGCCGGGCGGTCTACGCCGGGCTGCGCCTCGGCAAGGACTGAGTCAGGCGGCCGGCGGGTCGGCGATCATCGCCGTGAAGTTGGCTTCGGCGGCGACTTTCCCGTCGACCAGGGCGCGACCGGCGAACTTGCAGACGCTCGGCCGCTTCTGGACGAACTCGACCTCGAGTCGAAGCAGGACTCCCGGCTCTACCGGCTGGCGG
>CBIHLI010000232.1:0-2219 GCA_966210575.1 uncultured Sphingomonas sp. | reverse complement strand
AGACGCATCCCTTCGTGCAGGCGACGCTCGACAGGTTCCTGACCGAGCAGGATAACCGCCGTTACAGCTGGGACACCCGGATCGCCAGCGGCGCCGCCGATTCCGATCCCGCCGCGGTCGATCCGCGTGTCCCAGCTGTAACGGCGGATATCATGCTCGGTCAGGAACCTGTCGAGCGTCGCCTGCACGAAGGGATGCGTCTCCGCGTCGTAGGTGACCGCGTCGAACCGGCCGCGAAGAATCACCCGCTTCACTTCCGCCGCCAGCCGGTTCATCGCCGCCGGCCCCTGCTTGATCGCCGCGAGCATCTCGTCGGTCGGAAGGTAGTATCCGTGGACGAAGCCGGCCCTCGAAATCACCGCCAGCTCGGGAAAGGTCGCCGAGGAATCGGTCTCGACCAGCATTCGGCCCTTGAGCCCATATTGGCGATCGAGCGCGATCAGCTCGGCTAGTGCCGCCCGGACGTTTTCCGGAGTCGCATTCTTCCAGTCGAGCCAGATCCTCATCTCCGGCCGATCGCGGCTCCATTCGAGCATTTCGCGCAGGCCAAGGCCGATATGCGGATAATCATGCCGCACCTGGAAGGTGCGACTGGTCGGGTCGAAATGGACATCCATCTCGACACCCGAAAAAGTTCGCTTGGCTTCCAGCAACGCGCCGAGCGAATTGGTCCTGTGCGACCACACGCGCGGCCCGGCCGTCCCGAGCTGGCGAGCGAACACCAGGCTGTTTTCCCGGTAATCATTGCCCTTCCACCGCTGATCGTATCGGATCTGCCCGTCGATCGCGCTTCGCGGGCGGGCAGTGAAGGCGGGGCTGAACAGGCTGTCCTCCTTGCGAACGGCGGGGGTTTGCAGCGCCAGCAGGTCGGCCAGCGTCGGCGCCAGCCGGCCGATCGAAAAGGGCTTGGTTTGGTTGGCCTTCGCCGCCGCCCACGTTTCGCGGTGGTCGACCCGGTAGGCGTCGTTGCCCCACAGCAGGAACGGGATCTCGAGATGGTAGGCCGAATGCTCGGCGCTGTCGTGACCGGTGGCGAGCAGCGGCGCGTCGCCATGATCGCTGAAATAGAGAACGGCGGCTGGCCCAGCTAGCCGATTGGCTCGGGCGATGATTCCACCAAGCACACGGTCCACATAACGCACGCCATTGTCGTAGCAGTCGAGGTCAAACCCTCTTCTCCGCACGAACAGCTTCAGCCGGAACAGCAAGTCTCCCTTTCGGCCGAAAAGCCGCTTGCCGAAATCTTCCCGAAGCGGATTGAAGTCGGCGGGCTTGGTCCAGCAATAGGGCAGGTGCGTGCTCATCAGATGGACGATGATCAGCTTTCGCGGCGCCGGCCCGGCAAGGACCTGGTCGAGGCTCGGCAGCATCGCTTCGTCGAACTCCCGGCGCGACGAGAGCTTGCCCAGCGAGGGGTCGTGATAGCGGACCTGATCGGCCTGCTCCGCCAGGATCCGGACCGGGCTGTCCCACACCCCGAACTCGTTCTGGTTGCTGAGCCAGCTGGTTTCGAAGCCGCCGGCCTTGGCCAGCTGAAGGATGCCCGTGATTCGCTCGCCCGGCCGGTCGGCGGGCGCGGGAATGGTCAGGGCGTCGCGCAGTGCGTCGGGTGTCGACGAGTGGGTAGAGATGACGTCGTCGAAGATAGCCAGCTCATCGCCGAGCGCGACAAGGTTGGGAGTGGTCTGCCGGGGATAACCATAGATCGACATGTGGTGGCGGCTGGTGCTTTCGCCGATGACGACGATGACGGTGCCGTTGAAGCCGCTGGCGATCGGCGGCAGCGGGTGGGCCTTGCGCCACAAGGTCGCTTCTCGAAGGGCGGCCATGCCGCCGTAGTAGCTCTTCACGGTGGCAAGCGGCTCGGTGATCACCCCGCGTCCGAGCGCAATAAGGCCAATTCCTGCGACAAGCAGCATGGTCAAAACCGACCGGCGCGGCGTCGGACGCGAGTGCCCCGCTGGGTAGGTGAGCCAGAGGAACAAGGCCGAGCCGAGCCACATGGCCGCCCAAGGCAGGCCTAGCCGTGTGACGACATAACCGAAGGCTTCGGCGACATCGGTCTGGCCGATCGCCTTGATCGACTCGGCGTTCAGCCCGCCGAAGGTCCGAACGTAGGCGCCGTGAAGCGACAGCAGGCCGAGCAGCAGGGTCGCACCGACCAGATAGGCGAGGCGCGCTCTGCGCCGCCTCCGGTCATCCCGCGCCGAGTTCGCCCA
>CBIHLI010000231.1:0-2259 GCA_966210575.1 uncultured Sphingomonas sp. | reverse complement strand
GCCGTGGGCGATGGACTTCCTGCCCGGAAGCGGGGTGCCGATGACCAACATGGCGCTGGTCACGGAAAAAGAGGGCGAGCTGTGGCTGGTCGACGTCGCCAGCGGCCGGCGCCGGCAGGTCGCGGGCGTGCCGAGCGTCAAGGTCGCGGGGCAGGGCGGCCTGGGCGACGTCGTCGTCCATCCCGATTTCGCCGGCAACCAGCGGGTCTATCTGAGCTATGCCGAGGCCGGGCCGAACAATACGGCCGGGGCGGCGCTTGGCTACGGACGGCTGATCATGGGCCCGGGCGAGCCGCGGATCGACGGGTTCAAGGTCATCTGGCGCCAGCAACCCAAGGTCACCGGTAGCGCCCATTTCGGTCACCGCATCGCGTTCGCCCGCGACGGGACGATGTTCGTTTCGTCGAGCGACCGCATGAAGGGCGAACCCGCGCAGGACCGCAACAGCGATCTCGGCAAGATCCTCCACATGAGCGCCGAGGGCGAGCGGCTGGGCGGCCGCTTCTACACGATGGGACACCGCAACGTGCTCGGGCTCCAGTTCGCGCCGGACGGGCGGTTGTGGGCGACCGAAATGGGACCGCGCGGCGGCGACGAGATCAATTTGATCGTCGCGGGCCGCAACTACGGCTGGCCGTTAGCCTCCTACGGCAGCCATTATGACGGCCGCCCGATCCCGGACGAGCATGCCAGCCGGGGGTTCGAGGAACCGAAGGTGTGGTGGAACCCGTCGATCTCGCCGGCCGGCATGATCGTCTATTCGGGCAACCTGTTCCCGCAATGGCGCGGCGACATTCTTGCCGGCGCGCTGTCGGGCGAGGCGCTGGTTCGCGTCGATGTCGACGGCGATAATGCCGCAAAGGCCGACCAGTGGGACATGGACGCGCGAATCCGCGAGGTCCAGCAGGGCCCGAACGGCGAAGTCTATTTGCTCGAGGACGGCGAATCGCCGGGGCAGGGCCGTCTGCTGAGGCTGACGCCCGCCGGCTAGTCGACCGGCTGCGGGATGGTCCGCAGATAGGGTTTCAGCGTCTTCCAGCCGCCCGGATACTTTGCCTTGGCCTGCTCGTCGCTGACCGACGGCGGAATGATGCACTCGTCGCCGGGATTCCAGTTCACCGGCGTCGCCACGGCATGCTTCTCGGTCAACTGGATCGAATCGAGCAGCCGAAGAATCTCGGCGAAGTTGCGGCCCGAGCTCATCGGATAGATCAGCATCGCCTTGATCTTCTTGTCGGGGCCGATGATGTAGACGGTGCGGACGGTCGCATTGGCCGCCGCGGTGCGGCCTTCGGTTTCGGTCTCTTCGGCCGGAAGCATGTTGTAGAGCTTGGACACCTTGAGATCGTAGTCGCCGATCATCGGGAAATTGACGTCGTGGCCGCTGACGTCCTTGATATCCTGCGCCCAGCCCTGGTGGTCGCCGACCTTGTCGACGCTGAGCCCGATGACCTTGGTGTTGCGCTTGTCGAACTCGGGCTTCAGCCGCGCGACCTCGCCGAGCTCGGTGGTGCACACCGGCGTATAGTCCTTCGGGTGCGAGAACAGGATCGCGTAGCTGTCGCCGATCCAGTCGTGGAAGTTGATCGTCCCCTGCGTCGTCTCCGCGGTGAAATCCGGCGCGGTGCTGCCGATGGCGAGTGCGTTCATGTCGTCTGCTCCTCAAGTGAAACGAAATCGGGTCGAATGTCAGCGGGCTTCTCCAGCCATGGCGCGACCGGCAGGCCCTTGGACTGGAGGAACTGCCGGTTGAACAGCCGCGACTGGTAGCGGGCGGCGGGATCGCACAGCATGGTGACGATGGTCTTGCCGGGACCGAGCTGCTTGGCCAGCCGGATCGCGCCGGCGACATTCACTCCCGACGAGGTGCCCAGTGCCAGCCCCTCGTGCTCGATCAGCGAATATACGGTGCGCACCGTTTCCTCGTCGGGGATCCGGAAAGCCTCGTCGACCGAAAGGCCTTCGAGGTTGGCGGTGATCCGGCCCTGGCCGATGCCCTCGGTGATCGAGCTGCCTTCCGCCTTGAGCTCGCCGGTCTTGTAATAACTGTACAGCGCCGCGCCCGGCACATCGGCGAGGGCGATGACGACATCGGGATTGCGCTCGCGCAGGGCGGTGGCGACCCCGGCGAGGGTGCCGCCAGTGCCGACGGCGCTGACGAAGGCGTCGACCTGGCCGCCGGTCTGCTGCCAGATTTCGGGGCCTGTCGTTTTTGCATGCGCGTCGCGGTTTGCGACATTGTCGAACTGGTTGGCGAAG
>CBIHLI010000230.1:0-2268 GCA_966210575.1 uncultured Sphingomonas sp. | reverse complement strand
GCCTGGCTGACCCGCTTCGTCGAGGTGCTCGAGAATTGGCCGGCGGATTGATCACAGGAGGCTGAGTGGCGAAGGGCAAAACCTCCGAGACGAGCGGCGAGCATATCTTCGTTCGTCGGGTGCTGATCGTTCTCGGCCTGGCGGCGCTGTTCTTCCTCGCCTGGCAGCTTCGAACCTTGCTGTTGATGCTGTTCGGAGCGGTGGTGATCGCAACCATCTTCCGGGCAATCGCCGACAATCTCTGCCGGCTGACCCGCCTTCCGAACTGGGCTGCGACGGCTCTGTCGATCATCCTCGTGATCGGGTTGGTGGGCGGGCTTATCGCAATGTTCGGAACCTACGTCACAGCCCAGTTCGAAACGATTCGGATCCGATTGCCCGAAGCGTGGCGAGTGTTTGAAGCCTGGGTCGGCGACTTTGGGCTCGGCAATCATCTCAAAGCCCTGGTCGCCAGCGTCAACACGCCTTCAGGCAATTTCGGCCGAACCTTGCTGTCGATCGGCGGCGGAATTGCCGATTTCGTCGTCGTCATCTTCGCCGGCATCTATCTCGCCACCCAGCCGCAATTCTACATGACTGGTGCAATCAAGCTGGTTCCTCCGGCCAGGCGCGACCTCGCGACCGAGGCGATGATGGAATCGGAACGCGCGCTTCGGCTGTGGCTGAAAGGGCAGGGCATCGCCATGATCGTCGTCGGCGCACTCACCGGGCTCGGCCTGTGGCTACTCGGCATGCCGTCGGCGCTGGCACTCGGACTGCTCGCCGGTCTGCTCGAGTTCATCCCTTTCGCCGGACCGATCCTGGCGGCGATCCCGGCCGTGCTTCTCGGGCTCGCGGTCAGCCCGGACATGGCGCTGTGGGTGGCGCTGCTCTACCTCGCCGTGCAGCAGTTCGAAGGCAATGTGCTGACTCCGCTCGTCCAGCAATATGCGGTCGATCTGCCCGGCGTGGTCCTGTTGTTTTCGCTGATCGGCTTCGGTGCCTTGTTCGGGACGCTTGGAGTGATCCTGGCCGCGCCGCTGGCGGTCGTGATGATGGTGCTGGTCAAGCGCCTCTACGTAATCGAGACGCTCCACACCGACACGCCGATCCCCGGAGTCGACAAGGACGAGGCGCCGATCAAATCTCTATGACCGTGTAGGGCTTGGCGAACTTCTCCAGCAGGACGAATTGCGCGCAATTGTATACCGGGGCGCCGCGCAGCGTCCGGCCTTCATAGGCGCCGTGATGGGCGTGGCCGTGGACGACGGCGGCGATATTGTCGAAGCGGTCGAGAGCGTCCGCAAGCCTGGCCGAGCCGAGATATTGGATGATCTCGACCGGCTCGCCGACCAGCGTTTCGGGAACCGGGGAATAATGCAGGACGACGAAGATCTTGTCGGTCCGCAATGACCTTAATGCATTCTCCAGCTTGCGCGCTTCGTTCATCGCCTCGTCGACGAAGGCCTTGGCGATCGGCTCGCCGAACGGCGCCAGCTCGCCGCGGCCGAATCCGCCCATGAAGCCTTTGACTCCGGCGAAGCCGACCCCGTCGATCTCGACCGCCTGCTCGTCGAGCACCGTCATCCCGCCCTCGTGGAGGATCCTCGCGACCTCCTCGGGCTGGCCGCACTCATAATCGTGATTGCCGAGGACGCCGAGGACGGGGACCGTGCAGGTGGCGAAGTCCTCGGCGAGGATCTCGGCTTCGCTGATCTTGCCGAAATTGGTCAGGTCGCCGCACAGGACGATGACGTCCGCCGCGTCGGACATTTCGCCGAACAGCGCGCGATAGGGCGCGACGCTGTCTTCCATCACGTGGAGGTCGCCGATCGCGGCAATCTTCATTCAATGCTGCTCTTGATATTGTTCTTCGAGGTTGCCGACCGGCTCGGAAAAGCCCCATTCGCTGACGTCGACCTGGTAATCGCGCGGACTGAATATCCGCCCGCGGCAGACCTTCATTCCCGGCGGCGGAAGGCTGTTCTGGACATCGATCCGCTCGAACAGCTCGTCGAGCAGCCATTGCGGCACGCAATCACGCTCGCTCGGATAGATGTAGCGGAAGTTGAGCAGCTGGATCAGCAGCACTTCCCAATGCAGCTCCATATGGTTGAGCAGCCGCCGCCAGTCGATTTCATGATGCCGCTTGAGGATCATGTGGGCGACGTCAGCGCCGTCATAACGGTAGCGGTCCTGGACGAACATTTTCGACCAGACGAACTCGGTCGGCGGGACGAGGTGGACCTGGCTCCCGAACAGCTCGGCGCGCGGCGAGTTCTCGAACCA
>CBIHLI010000229.1:0-2294 GCA_966210575.1 uncultured Sphingomonas sp. | reverse complement strand
CCAGCGAAGCCGCCGCCGCCGAGCCGTAGATGTTCGGCTTCGCGGTGAAGCCGAGGAAAGCTTTTGGCGCGATTCGGCGAATGGAACTGCGATAATCGAGCAACAGCTTGATGTCCCTGAGCGGCGAAACGCCGCGCGCATCGATCGCAATTGGAGCGATTTCGACGCCCATCGCCCGCAAGGCCGGAGCGGCGTCGTCAAGCGGCGCCGAAGCCACCACCCGATAGCCGTTATCAATCAGTTCGCGGATGATCGGTGCGCGGAAATTTATCAGGTTCCAACACGAGTTAGCCGCGACCAGGATAATTCGGCGAGGCGTGGTATGCGCCGCCGTCCTTGCCTTGCCACGCGCGCCCTTCGGACCGCGACCACGCCTGTTTTTCGTCAAAAGCCAGCCTACCTCGAACGCAATTGTCAAAAGAATCTTAGCCTCTTCTTGGCATTCCCTTTGCGTTGCGTCCGTTTTGGTGGCAATAGCGCCCAACTGGCTGACCGGGAGTTAGACGATGAGTTCGGTATTCCAAAAAGCGGCCTTTGTGGTCGCAGCGACCGCTTTATTGTCGACGCAGGCCGCATATGCCGCGCCGGCAAACACCGCACCGGGCCTCGACCCGCTGGTTTCCCTCAGCGTTCTCGGAACCGCGCAGTCGCGCGCCGCTGTTTGCGGCGCCGGCGCTCAATGCGCTCTGCCGGCCGCGGCCGTGGCCGCTTCGGCAGCTGCCGCTCAGCCCTATGACGGGCCTCGGCGGGGACCCGGCGTTTGGCCGCTGCTCCTCGGTCTTGGCGTAGTCGTCATCCTGATAGCAGTGATTCTGTCGGGCAACGGCGACGGCGACGGCGACCTGACTCCGATCAGCCCGTAAGCCTCAGCCCAGGGCGACCAAAAAAAGGGGCGGCCAACGGGCCGCCCTTTTTCGTTGGGCTCAAGCCTCAGTGAGTGGGCGCAACCAGGGCGAAACGCGGAATGGCGATGTCGAACACCGAGCCGTCCTCGTCGACCATTCGATAACTTCCGCTCATCGCGCCGCCCGGGGTATCGAGCGGGCAGCCGGAAACGTAATCGAAGCTGCTTCCCGGTGCGATCAACGGCGTCTCACCGACAACGCCCTCGCCGTGGACTTCGTGGACGATGCCGCCGGCATCGACGATCCGCCAGCTTCGCGACAGCAGCTGGACCGACAGGTCGGAGCCGTTCTCGATCCTGATGTGATAGGACCAGAACCAGCGGTTGAGGGACGGGCTGGACTGCTCTGCCAAATAGCTGACCGCGACCCGGACGCTGATGTCGCGCGTCGTCGCGACGTTCGGAAACAGGACGGCGAGCGTGTCGAATGACGAGGCCATTGCCGAAGAGACTAGGCGCGGAGCGTGGAAAGACAAGCGCCCTAGGCGGCTAGACGACGAAGCCGGTCGACCAGCCTGGAACGGCTGTCGTGCAACGACTCGGTCCGCCCCGTCAGGACCTCGCGAAACAAGCAGGCCCCCGACAGATCGAGCGCGGTGAGGATTCCGTCCCAATCGGCAGCGCGCCCGCCGGCCAGCTGCGGCGGAACATCCGCCGCTTCACGGCCGTAACCGAGCTCGGAGACCAGCAGCAGCTCGAAACGGGCGAGCGCCGCGGCCCACCCGCTCGCCGACGGCGCCGCCTCGACCGCATCGAGCAACCCGCCGAGGGCTTCGAACAGCCGCGGATAGGGCGGCCTCTCGGGCAGCGACGCGGCAACCAGCGCTGTCGCCCAGGCGATCGCCGCCGCCGGCAGCGCTTCGGTCAGGATCGGAGCGCGGCTGTGGGCAAGCTCGAGCGTGGCTTGCGGCAGCTGGCCGTCGGTCCGCGAGCGCAGTTGCGCCGCGACGACATTGCCCGGGATGAGCATCGGGCGGATTCGCCGGCCGCGCCCGCCCCGGACGTAAGCGGCAACCAGCCCGTGCTCGGGCGTAAGCAGTCGGACCACTATGCCATGCTCGCCGTGGCCGCGGACTCCGCAGACGATCGCTTCGGTTTCGGCCTGCACGTCAGCCGCGCGGGTGGAAATGATCGTGGAGCTGGCGGGCGATGGCCTTTGAGATCCCCGGCGCGCGCTCGAGATCCTCGAGGGCCGCGCCCTTGACCGCCCGGGCGGTTCCGAAATGCATCAACAGCGCCCGCTTGCGGTTGGGACCGATGCCCGGGACTTCGTCGAGCGTCGAAGTCGTCAGGCTTTTCGCGCGCTTCTGCCGGTGGGTGCCGATGGCGAAACGGTGCGCTTCGTCGCGCAGCCGCTGCAGATAGAACAGCAGCGCGGAATTGGGCGGCA
>CBIHLI010000228.1:0-2313 GCA_966210575.1 uncultured Sphingomonas sp. | reverse complement strand
CAGGTTTTCGTCCCACGAATCGAAAGCATGATCGACGAAGTGCACGACCGGGACCTGGTCGCCGGGGACGATGCCGCCCCGCTTCCATTTTTCCGAGCGATCATGCATTTCCCAATAGCAATGGCTTCCCGGACCCGAAACGTAGGGAACGACTGAACGGGCTGGCGGGAACGGCGGGGTGGTGGCAGCCGCTCCACCAATCAGGATTGCCGCGAGCAGCAGCGAACTAGGCATTGTCGGCCTCAAACTGACGTCGGCCCGAAACGCGGATGCCGCGAACGTAGAAATACATCACTACGAACGCCGCGCCGATGACCACCGGAGTGATCATGAAGCCGTCGATGCCGGCGATTCCGACGACCACGAAGAACAGGCCGATCACGATGCCGATCAGCAGCAAGAGCTCGATATTGTTATAATGGGCATAGGCCTTGGTGCCGTCGTCCATGCGCACTCCGTGGATTCCGGTCTGGCCGCCGCCGCTCGACAAATAGAAGCGCCCGGCGCCGCCCTTGCGAACCGCCGCGCCGACGTCGCCGGCGCAGCAGATCTTCTTCAAGCTTCGCTCGCCGCCCTTGCGATCACGGAAGCGAAGCGTGTCGAACATCAGATATCCGCGCTTGCTGCGGACGGGTTCCGCGGGATCGATCGTCCCATCGAGAATTTCAGTTGCCATTCGCGCCCTCCCCAAATGCGATCGAAGGCCTTATCACATCGGCGCCGGAAGGCATCAATCCACTCGGCTCGGGCGTTTACCGCGGCGAGATGCCGTCCACCGTAATCCGCCGTTTCGACTATTCGCCCGAGCGCCGCGAGCTCGCCATCGAGTTCGTCAGCGGCCGCCGCTATGTCTATTCGGGCGTTCCGCAGGACGAAGTCGCCGCGCTGCGCCGCGCCTTCTC
Source organism: uncultured Sphingomonas sp. (assembly GCA_966210575.1). Classification (GTDB taxonomy): domain Bacteria; phylum Pseudomonadota; class Alphaproteobacteria; order Sphingomonadales; family Sphingomonadaceae; genus Sphingomicrobium. The sequence goes on along the minus strand of CBIHLI010000228.1, from coordinate 1,411 downwards.
CAAGGGCAGCTACTTCAACACGAAGATCCGCGACCGCTACGCGTTTCGCGAGCTCGTCTGAGGATCAGTCGCCGGGGACCGAGTTTTCGGGGGGCGGCACAGCCTCGCCGCTGGCCTCGCGCGCTTCGGCCCTGGCCCGGTCGATCATGTTCTGCAGGCAGCCGGTGTGCCCGCCCGGGCCAACCGCCGAGCAGCTCATCGTCCCGGTGCGGCCGACATATTCGAAGCTCTTGGCGCGCATCGCCCAGCTCTGGCGGGTTTGGATCGGCCCGCTTTCGCGATAGCGCTCCGGAATCCGGTAGCGCTCGCTTTCCGGCTTCCTCGCGCACACCACCACTTCGTCCTCGGTCGACCGCGGGCACGGATCGTTGCCGTAGACGATGATCTCGGCGACTCGCACGTCACCCGCGTCCTGCGCCGCCGCGGGCATTGCGGCGACGCTCAACACGGTCCCGACACCGGCCGTCGCAGCGAGGGAAATCAGGAACTTAGTCATGGTCCAAACCTTTCACGGATAAAGCGGCCGAGGGAGCAACCGGGTTCCCCTAAACCCGCTTGGAAAGCGCGATTGCTGCACGACATGCCGCGCGGATCGCGCCGGTCAATAGGGGATAGGCAAAAGCGCGCTCGGCGCCGGCCGATCGGGCGATGTCGCGATGCTCGAGCTCCTCGGCGCGGAACTCGGCGATGTCGGCCGACAATATTGGGTCATCGTCGCCAAGCGCGTCGAGCTGATGGCTGTAGTGGCGGTCGATTTCGGTCTCGACAGCGTCGGTGCAGGCCATCGCCGCTTCTTCGCCGATCAGCGCGGTGGCGGCGCCGAGCGCGAAGCCGGCAACATTCCACAGCGGCTGCAGCGCCGTCGGCCGGACCCGCCGCTCGGCGACCAGCTGGTCGAAGCGCTTGAGGTGGCGCTGCTCCTGGATCGCCATTCGCGAGATGAGCTTCGCCGCGGGAGAGTTTTGCCGAAGCACCGCCAGTTGACCGGCGTAGATTCGGGTCGCCCCATATTCGCCCGCCTGGTCGACCCGGATCATCGACGCCCGGTCAGGCCGCTTGCCGCCGGGACGCCAGGGACCGGTCATGCGCGCCTGCCGGTCAGTGCTAGCCAGGCAATCAGCGTCGCCCCGCCCAGCGACAGGATGGCGTTCCATCCCGCCATCGAAATTCCGAGGAACGCCCATTGCACCTGGTCGCAGCGTACCAGCGGGACCTTCATCAGCTGCTCGAGGAGATCTTTGGTCGTCGTCGCCCGGGCAGTGCTGGTGCAGGTGGTGAAGCCCTCGAATATGCCGAGCTCGACGCCGGAATGATAGAGGCCGATCGCTCCGGAAACGGAAATTGCCAGCGCCGCCAGCAGGATCAACAGTCGCGAACGCGCCGATGCCGCCGGTGCCGTGAAGGCCAGCGC
>CBIHLI010000227.1:0-2313 GCA_966210575.1 uncultured Sphingomonas sp. | reverse complement strand
GACGACAGGTGCCCGGCCCGCTTGCGGCGCACCGCGACCTCGTCGGCAAGCTCGGTCCGGAACAGGATCAGGGCCTCGGCATTGAGCCCGCCATTCTTGATGAACCCGAACGACAAGGCGTCGACCCCGGCGCGCCAGGTCAGGTCGGCGGGACTCTCCCCGGTCGTTGCCACCGCATTGGCGAAGCGCGCGCCGTCCATGTGCAGGCTGAGGCCTCGCGATCGCGCCAGCTCGCCGATCGCCGCAACTTCGCCGGCGCGGTAAGCGAGGCCACATTCGGTGGCGTTGGTGATCGAGATTGCCGCCGGCTGCACCTGATGGACGTCGTCACGAATCCGGTCACAGGCGGCGGCAACGGCGTCCCGCGTGATCTTCGCGCCAGGTCCGTCGAGCAGCATCAGCTTGGCGCCGCCGGTGAAGAAGCCCGGCGCGCCCGCCTCGTCGACCTCGATATGCGCGTCCTTGTGGCAGAGAATGCCGCGGTAGGGCGGGCACAGCGCGGCGAGCGCCAGGCAATTGGCGGCGGTGCCGGTGCTCACCCATAGCGCCCGCACTTCGGTCTCGAACAAGTCGGAAAAAGCGCCGTCGAGGCGGCTGCTCCACTCGTCGCCGTCATACGGCGCGTCGAGCCGGTTCGATCGTTCAATCGCCTCGATCACCTTCGGGTGGGCGGCGGCCGCATTGTCCGAGACGAAGCGCATGCGCCGCCCCAACCCTATCGGCCCGGCGATGGCAAGGTCAGATAATCGACACGCCGGCGGGGCCGAAGCCGAGCCGCGCGGTCAGCAGGGCGCGGAACACGTTGTAGCCGCCGGTGCCGGGGAAAAAGGCATGGAAGAAGATCTGCGACGTGCCGTCGGGCCCTTGCGCGATCGACGGATGACCGGGCGCCGACCAGCTCTTGCCCGACCTGATCAGCGGCTCCTCCCGCTTGCGGAACGGCCCGAGCGGATGGTTGGCGACCGCGACCCCGATGCCATATGCGGGATCGGTGAAGTCGTTGGCGGCGTAGAATAGCCAGTAGCGCCCGTCCTGCTTCCACAGAAACGGCCCTTCGACCAAATGCCCTTCCCACTCGAGGTCATTGGCAAGCACGGTTACTGGCGAGCCGACAAAGCTTTCGCCATCGGGCGACATGCGCTGCGCCATGATCGGGGTGCGCATCGCGTCGATCACCTCCTGCGCGTCGCCGGAGCTTTCGAGCATTTCGCGCAGCCGCTTCCACGATCCGACCGCGGCGCGGATGAAGGTCTGCATCAGGAAGAAGCGCTCGATCGGGCGGCGCGGCGCGGCCCAGGGCACCACCGCGGCAGCGAAGCGCGCAGTGCGGCGGTCCTGCTCGGAGCTGAAAATTCGGTCGATCAGCTCGGGCCGTTCGCGCAGCAAGGCGGCAAGCTTGCGCGGCCAAATGCCGTTGCGGTCCTCCTTCCAGAACAAGTAACGCTCGCCGTCCTCGTCGACGAACAAGTGGCCGTCGATCACTCCGCCGGTCAGCAGCGGCCGGCCGAGGTCGGCCCACGGCCCCTGCGGCGACTTGGCTTTGGCAAGCCCGATCCCCAGCACATGCGACCTGTCGCGCGCCGTGTAGACCAGCCAATATTCGTCGCCGACGCGGGCAATCTCGGGCGCCCAAAAATCGCCGCTTCGAACGCCGTAGGTCGTCCACTCGGGTGCCTCACCCTCGGCGAAACAGAAGCCGACGTGCCGCCACTGCACGAGGTCGTCCGAGTGCAGCAGCGGAAAAGCGTCGAGCGCGTCGTTCGATGTCGCAGTGAGGTAATATCCCTCGTCGGTCTTGATGACGGCCGGATCGCCATAGCCGGAGAGGATTTTCGGGTGGATGGATTCGGTCAGCAGCGGCCGCCACGGTGGGTCGTCGGAATCGCCGGCGGCTGCGGCGGGGGTCTCGGGCAGCCGGGTGCCGAAATCCTCGCCGAGCTGCGCATAGAATTTCAAGAAATCCCCCTGGTCGCGTCCGGAGAGGGCATAAACCTTGGTCTTTCCGCCGCCTCGAACGGCAATCGTCAGGCCTTCGCCGTCATCGGCCAGCTCGACGTCGAAATGCGTGAGTTCGGCAGCCACGGAGGCGCGGGACTGGGCCTTCCGCCGCCTCAGATTCTCGCGCAACGCTGCAGCAAGCCGTTGTTCGCGCTCGCCTTTTCTTGAGTCGTCCTTCTCTTTCACCGATCCCATTTAGCTGTTCACGTCGGGTTGACAGTCCGACCGCCGAATGGCCATAGGCGCCCTTCCTCCGACAGAGTGCTGCCGTAGCTCAGTGGTAGAGCGCATCCTTGGTAAGGCTGAGGTCGTGAG
>CBIHLI010000226.1:0-2315 GCA_966210575.1 uncultured Sphingomonas sp. | reverse complement strand
CGTCGACGAAGTGCCAGTACCAGGCGGCCGCCTCGAAGCCGAAATGCTGCTTCGGGGTGAAGTCGCCCTTCCATGCCCGCAGCAGGCAGACCGTCAGGAAGATCGTTCCGACGATGACGTGGAAACCGTGAAAGCCGGTCGCCATGAAGAAGGTCGAGCCGTAAATATTGCCTTTGAAGGCGAACGGCGCGTGGATGTACTCATAGGCCTGGATGCTGGTGAACAGCACGCCGAGCAGGATCGTCAGCAACAGCCCCAGCTTGAGCCCCTCACGATCGCCGTGGATCAGCGAATGATGCGCCCAGGTGACGGTGGTTCCCGAGCACAGCAGGATCAGGGTGTTGAGCAGCGGGAAGCCCCACGGGTCGAGCACTTCGATCCCCTTGGGCGGCCATTGCCCGCCGACCGCTTCGACCGCCGACGGGAACAGCGCTGCGCTGTAGAAGGCCCAGAACCAGGCGAGGAAGAACATGACTTCCGAGGCGATGAACAGGATCATCCCGTAGCGCAGGTGAAGCTGGACGACCGGCGTCTGATAGCCCTCGTGCGCCTCGCGAATCGTGTTCGCCCACCAATTGATCATGGTGACGATCACCGCGGCGAAGCCGGCGACCATGATCGGCGTGCCATAGGGGTTCTCGTGGAACCACAGCACCGCTCCGCCGGTCAGGGCGAGCGCCGCGAAGGCGCCGATGATCGGCCAGGGATCGGGCTCGACCAGATGGTAATCGTGGTTCTGCGTCACGGCCATGAACGGAGCTTTCCTCGTCTCGATTGCTCGCGGCTCTAGCTGCCGGAGTTCGGATTTTCCACTGGGTAAAATGTGTAGCTCAGGGTGATCTCGTCGAGGTCCTTGATCGCCGGATCGTCGCGAAGCTTCGGATCGACGAAAAACACCACCGGCATGTCGACGCTCTCGCCGCCGTTCAGCGTCTGCTCGGAAAAGCAGAAGCATTCGATCTTGGAGAAATATTGGCCGGCGAGGGCGGGCGTTACGTTGAAGGTCGCCGTCCCGGTTGTTGCGCGGGCGACGAGATTGGTCGCCCGATAGGCAATCTGCACCCGCTCGCCCGGGACGATCTTCACCGTCCGCTGCACCGGCTCGAACCGCCACGGCAGGGCGCGGTTGACGTTGGCGTCGAAGCGGACGCCGATCTCGCCGGTCGCGGCGCCAGGCGCCGAAGCGGCGCGCAGCGGCGTTCCGTTGAACCCGGTCACCTGGCAGAAGATTCGGTAGAGCGGCACCGATGCGAAGGCGAGGCCGGTCATGCTGAACACCAGCAGGACAAGGAACAAAGCCGTCCGGGTTTTTCCGCTCATCGGCCCATTCCGATCTTGGCGATGGTGATCAGGAACAGCAGAATGACGAAACCGCCGAGCAGCCAGGCCATGATCCGGGCACGCTCGCGCTGGCGCTTGCGGATGACCTCCGCTTCGGCCCTCGGTTCCTCGCCGACGATCTTGGTCATGGCAGCAGCCAGCGGTCGGCGACGACGCTGAGGAACAGGACGAACAGATAGACGACCGAGAAAGCGAACAGCCGCTTCTCCGGCCGCATCTGCGACGGCTCGGTCGCCCGGTTGCGGGCGACCGCCACGGCCATCGCGACGAAGACGATGCCGAGGCCGGTCGCCGCCAGCCCGTAGATCCAGCCGGTCAGTCCGATCGCCCATGGCGCTACCGCCGCTGTCGCCATGATCACGCTGTAGATCAGGATCTGCCGGCGCGTTGCGGCAACCCCGGCGACCACCGGCAGCATCGGCACTTTGGCGGCCGCATAATCGGAGCGGACGAACAGCGACAGCGCCCAGAAATGCGGCGGGGTCCACAGGAAGATGATCGCGAACAAGAGCGCCGGCAGTAGCTCGATCCGCCCGGTCGCGGCGACCCAGCCGATCAGCGGCGGAAAGGCGCCGGCGGCCCCGCCGATGACGATGTTCTGCGCCGTCCGCGGCTTCAGCCAGACGGTGTAGACCAGCACGTAGAACAGGATCGAGGCGGCCAACAGCAGCGCCGCCAGATGATTGGTCGCCAGGTCCATCAGCACCACCGAGAAGCCGGCGAGCCCGACGCCGAAGTGGAGCGCCGACTGGCGGTCCATTCGGCCGGCGGGAAGCGGCCGGTTGGCTGTCCGCCGCATCTTCGCGTCGAGGTCGGCCTCGTACCATTGGTTGAGCGCGCCGGCCGCTCCGGCGGCCAGGGCAATGCACAATATGGCGGTGAATCCGATCACGGCCGGCGGCATCACCGGCGCGGCGAGCAGTCCGCACAGGCCGGTGAAGACTACGAGGCTCATCACCCGCGGCTTGGTCAGC
>CBIHLI010000225.1:0-2335 GCA_966210575.1 uncultured Sphingomonas sp. | reverse complement strand
GCGGTAATCCCGTGTTTTGCCGTCAGCGCGACCATCGATAGAGTCATTGGCGCGATCGGCAGCGAGGTGTGGCGAATCTATTGCGTAGACGACGCAAGCCCCGACAAAACAGCGCAGGCAATCGCTCGCTTGGTGAAGCGTGACGCGCGCGTCCGGATGATCCGTCGCGAGAAGAACGGCGGTGTCGGAACGGCGGTCGTCGACGGCATCCTTGCCGCGCTCGACGATGGTGCGGAGATCATCGTGAAGATCGATGGCGATGGACAGATGAACCCGGCGTTCGTCCCCGACTTCATCCGACCGATCCTGGACGGCGAGGCGGACTATGTGAAGGGCAACCGCTTCTTCTCGCTGGAAACCGTTGCCCGCATGCCGACGCTTCGGCTGCTGGGCAATGCCGGGCTGTCATTTCTCGCCAAGCTGTCGACCGGCTATTGGGATTTGTTCGATCCAACCAACGGCTACATCGCAATCCATGCCGATGTTGCCCGGCTGCTGCCGCTGCGGCGGCTGCACGAACGTTATTTCTTCGAATCTGACCTGCTGTTCCGGCTCGCTACCCTTCGCGCGCGGGTTGTCGAACTCCCGCTCGAGACGGTTTATTCCGACGAGACGAGTCACCTGAGCGAATTGCGCTGCTTGCTGACCTTTCCGGTCCTGCATGCGCGCAACTTCGCCAAGCGGATATTCTACAACCATATCCTGCGCGGTTTCGGAGCAGCTTCGCTCAACCTGATTGCCGGTATGTTCCTCACCATCTTTGGGGTTGTGTTCGGGCTGCTGCAATGGATCGACAGTCTTCGCACCGACGAGGTCGCCAGCGCCGGCACCGTCATGCTGAGCGCGCTGCCGGTGGTCGTCGGAGTCCAGTTGCTGCTGAGCTTTCTGTTCCACGACGTCGCACTGACGCCGTCCGAAGCGATTCATCGGCGACTTTCCTCAAAACGCATGCTGGCAACGAAATCACTGAGTGAGAATGACAAATGCTGAACGAACTTTGCCACATCCGCCGCCGCCGAGCCGATCTGCGCGGCGATATTGATGTCGTCGGCGGCTTCCAGGCGTGGGAGGAAACCTGCGTTCCTTCTTATTGCCATTCGAATTGGGCTGCCGCGTGGGTCAGCTGGACTCGACTGTTCCGCGCGGCGGCACTCGCGCGTGATTTCGTCCCGCACCCGGCGCGGGTCCTCGATTTCGGCTCGTCGGTGGGCGAGATCGGCCATCTGCTCAACAGCGACGGGTTAGGCTACGATTTCATTGAGGAAGAGCAGCACGCCGTCGACTATCTGCTCAGCCGACTTCCCAAGGCGCGCCAGGTAACGCTAGAGGGCACTGCCGAGCGCTCCTACGACGTCATTTTCGCGATCGACTCTCTTGAGCACAACAAAAATTACCCCGAGCTGCTCGAAGCGCTCGTCGGAAAGCTGGCGCCTGGCGGTGTCCTGATCCTGTCGGGCCCGACCGAAAACCGGCTTTATCGGCTCGGCCGGCGGATTGCCGGATTTGACGGCCACTATCACGAGACCACGATCTACGCGATTGAGGACGCCGCCGCGAAATTACTAAGGCGACGTTCGGTCAGGACCGTCGTCCCGATGGTGCCGCTCTTCCGAATTACCGCATGGACAGCGCCCGCCAATTGATCGGGACTAATCCCTAGCTCGAATAATACATGTCGAACTCGACCGGGCTTGGGGTTGTCTCCCAGCGCATGACTTCCTCCCACTTGAGCTCCGCGTAGGCGTCGATCTGGTCCTCGCTGAAGACGTCGCCCCGGGTCAGGAAGTCGCGGTCGTTCTGCAAGGACACCAGCGCCTCGCGGAGGCTGCCGCAGACGGTCGGAACGTCGACCAGCTCCTGCGGCGGCAGGTCGTAAAGGTTCTTGTCCATCGGGTCGCCGGGATGGATCCGGTTCTGGATGCCGTCGAGCCCGGCCATCAGCAGCGCCGAATAAGCGAGGTAAGGATTGGCCATGGCGTCGGGGAAGCGGAACTCGACCCGCTTGGCTTTCTCGCCGGCGCCGTAGGGGATCCGGCAGGAGGCCGAGCGGTTGCGGCTCGAATAAGCCAGCAGCACCGGGGCCTCGAAGCCGGGAACCAGCCGTTTGTAGCTGTTGGTCGTCGGATTGGTGAAGGCGTTGAGCGCACGCGCATGCTTGATCACGCCGCCGATGAAATAGAGCGCGGTTTCGGACAGGCCGGCGTAGCCGTTGCCGGCGAACAAGGGCTTGCCCTTCTTCCAGATCGACATGTGGGTGTGCATGCCGCTGCCGTTGTCCTGGGCGATCGGCTTGGGCATGAAGGTCGCCGTCTTGCCATAGGCCTGGGCGACCATG
>CBIHLI010000224.1:0-2339 GCA_966210575.1 uncultured Sphingomonas sp. | reverse complement strand
TTCGAGGCGGCCGCCTGGTACTGGCACTTCGTCGACGTCGTGTGGCTGTTCCTGTTCGTGTCCATCTACGTTTGGGGCGGCTGGGGCGCGCCGACCCACGGGTAGGAGCAGCGTGCGGGAGGTCTCCCCTCTCGCCGGCGCGCTTGCCGGCCGCTGCCCGCGCTGCAAGTCGAAGACCTTGTTCGCCGGCTGGGTCCGGTTCGCCGACAAGTGCCGCGCCTGCGGCCTCGATTTTTCCAGCTTCAACGTCGGCGACGGGCCGGCCGCCTTCCTGATCCTGATCATCGGCGCGATCCTTGTCGTCTCTGCGCTGGTCGTCGACGGCGCCTTCGCGCCGCCCTGGTGGGTCCACATCGTCTGGCTTCCGGTCGGCTTCGGGCTGACGATCTTCGGGCTGCGCTGGGCCAAGGCGCTGCTGCTGACGCAGGAATATCTCCACCGCGCCCGCGAGGGGCGGATCAGCGAATGATTCGCCGCCTTCCGATTCTGCCGACGATCCTGGTCGCCGCGGCCGTGGCGGTGATGATCGGCCTTGGCGTCTGGCAGCTCAGCCGGGCCGAGTGGAAGGAGCGGTTGATCGCCCAATATCGCGCCGCCGAGAAGCTGCCGCCCATCGCCTTCCCGACCGCGCCGGCGACCGGCGAGGCGCCTTTGTTCCGCTGGGCGACCGGCTTTTGCCTCAAGCCGGTGAGCAAGCGCGCGGTGGCCGGCGCCAACCGCCGCGGCGAAACCGGCTATGTTCACATCGTCCTCTGCTCGACCGGCGCCGAAGGGCCGGGAATGGCGGTCGAGCTCGGCTGGTCGAGAGACCCGAACGCCCGCTGGCAATGGGCCGGAGGACCGGTCACCGGAATGATTGCGCCCGACCGCGAGCACCGGCTTCGGCTGGTTGCCGCCTCGGCGCCGCCCGGCCTCGAGCCGAGCGCTCTGCCGTCGCTCGAATCGATCCCCAACAACCACCGACTTTATGCGGTCCAATGGTTCCTGTTCGCCGCCATCGCGCTGATCATCTACGTCCTCGCCGTCCGGAAGCGCTTGCGCGGCCAGTGAGCGGCGAGCTGACAACGCTGGTGGCAGAGCCCTGGGATGATTGGGCCCTGATCGACTGCGGCAACGGGCAGAAACTGGAGCGCTACGGGCCGGTCACGGTTGCCCGGCCGGAGCCGCAGGCGATGTGGGCACCGGCACGTGACGATTGGGATCCTGACGCGACGTTCGTTCCCGGCTCCGACGAGGAAGGCGGCGGCCGCTGGATCGAGCATCGCCCGGTGCCGAAACAGTGGCCGCTCGTCCGCGGCCCGGTCCGGTTCAACGCTTCGCTGACCCCGTTCCGCCATCTCGGCTTCTTTCCCGACATGGCACCGCAATGGGACTGGATGCGGGAGCGCGCCAGCGACGCCGATATCCTCAACCTGTTCGGTTACACCGGCGTCGGAACTTTACTGCTCAGCGAAGCCGGCGCCCGCATGGTCCACGTCGACGCTTCGAAGAAGTCGGTCGAGGGCGGCAAGGCCAATGCCGCTTTGTCTGGGCTCGGCGAGCGGCCGATCCGCTGGATCGTCGACGACGCCGGCAAGTTCACCGCCCGCGAGGTCCGGCGCGAGCGCCGCTACGACGGCATCCTGCTCGACCCGCCCAAGTTCGGTCGCGGGCCGGAGGGCGAAGTGTGGCGGCTGGAGGAAGACTTGGCGCCTTTGCTCACCGATTGCCGCCAGCTGCTCGACGCCGACAGCCGTTTCCTGGTGCTCACGGTCTATGCGGTGCGGATGTCGGCGCTGGCGATCGGCGAGCTGGTCGGGCAGGTGCTAGGCGATCTCGGCGGAACGGTTGAGATGGGCGAAATGACGGTGCGCGAGGAATCGCGCGGGCTGCTCCTGCCGACCGCGATCTTCGCCCGATGGTCTAAGTCCTAGCGGCGCGGATCGCCGCGCCAGCGACGAACGGCGCACCGGCGACGATCAGCAACGATACGGCGGCCTCCAGCAACAGCGCGCCCGACGCGGCATCACCCGACGCAGCAGCGCCGAAGATCAGCAGCGGGATCGCCAGCGGAAGCAGCAGCAAACCGGCCAATGAGCCCGCGCGCGGCAGGCCCGCGGTGAGTGCCGCGACTGCCACCGCGAGCGCGGCCAGGCCGAAACTGCCGACAGCCAGGGCGAGTAGCAGGCTTGGCAGCTGCGACGGCCGAAGCCCCAGCAGCAGCGCACCGACCAACGCGCTCACCAGCAGCAGCGGCCCGAACGCCAGCCAGTGACCGGCGATCTTGGCCGCGGCGACGCTTTCGTCGGCAACTCCGCGAACGAACAATTGGTCGAGGACTCCATCGGCGCGGTCGGGCT
>CBIHLI010000223.1:0-2456 GCA_966210575.1 uncultured Sphingomonas sp. | reverse complement strand
GCTTTGCGGCGGGACCAGGTCGGGGTTGCCGGCATTCTCGCGGTCCTCGCTGAGCTTCGGCTGGGCGAGAAAATCGTAGAAGCTGATCTGGCCGACGCGGCGGCGCAGCTTGAGGCTGAGGTCCCAGCCGGGCGACGGCCTCCAGGCCAGGTTGATGCTGCCCTTGGGGCGGAAGAACTTGCGCACCTCCTGGTCGTCGTCGACGCGGTCGAGGTGCGAGATTTCGGCGCCCGCCGCGACCTGCAGGTCGAGCTTCGGGCTTAGCGGCCGGCTCCAGGTGGTCATTCCCTCGTAGCGGACCTCGGTGACCTTGCCGGTGCCTTCGGGAAAATCGATTTCGACGAACTCGCCTTCGGGGCTCAGCTCGAACAGCGCGCCCACCTGGTCGAGGGAGTTGAACGCCCGCTCCAACGTGACCTGGAGGTCGTTGCGCCCGACCTTCCAGCCATATTCGCTGCGAAGGATAGTCTCGCCAATGTGGGTGTCGCGGCTGAACCTCGTCCCGGTGCTCGGCGCGCCGGTAGTGTCGAAGCTGAGGACCAGATCCTGGAGGAGCGGTTCATGCTCCCAATGACGCACGCCGATCAGCTTCAGCCGCCCGGGCCCGAGCGCGAACTCATAGTCGGCGTTGATGTCGGCATAATAGCCGTCGAGCGTCGTCTGGATGTCGCGGCTGCGCTCCTCGCCAGTCACCAGCAAGCGGCGATCCTTCTGGCTGACAGGATTCCAATAGGGCGTGTAGCCGAGTGTCAGATTGCCGATCGAAGAACCCGGGCCGTCATAACCGAGTTTCGCCTGCACGTTCGCTTGTTCGTATTCGGAGTGATAGACTTCGTGGCGGGTCTCGGTGAGGACTCCGTCGCCGTCGTAGATCCAGATTGGACCGCCAAAGGCGCCGCGGCCGGGCTCGTTCTTGACCGACAGGGTATAATCGACCGGCCCCGTCTTCCCGGTGTAGCTCAACGAGCCGGCGATCAGCGACGGCTTGGCGTAATGCGCACGGAAGTGTGGCCGGTATTCGAAATTGCCCGACGCTTTCTGGCCGGTCTTGAGGACGACGTTCGCCACCTGGCCGGCAAGGCCGGCGATTCCGAGGCTGGCCGCATCGACGATCTCGATCCGCTCGACGTTGTTCGCCGGGATGCGCTTCAGCTGGTCGATCGCGCCGCCGGACTTGTTGGCGATCCGCTGGCCGTTGATCAGCACATTCTCCGAGGCCTGGCCGAGGCCGCGTTCCTGGTCGGCGCTGCGGATCGTGAAGCCGGGGACCTGGACCAGCATGTCATAGGCGGTCCTTGGCGCGAAGCGGACGAAATCGGCGGCCGTAAAGACCCGCTTGCCGGCAACCGGAACAGCGGCCGGCGGCGGCGCGGCCGCCGGATTAGCGGTTTGCGCCGAAGCCTCGACCGGCATGACCCACAAGCAGGCCGAGCACAGCAGCACTACCTGCATTCGTGGAGAAAATCGGATCATTGCCAGGCCCCCTTCGTCGACGTTCAGCGACGGATGTCGCGGCTGACCGCGCGGATTTGGACGAGCCGGCTGGGCGAGGGCAGGGCGTCGCCCTGCTGCACCGCCATTACGAACTCGGGTGTGATGTCCATCGCCTTGAGCTCGACCAGCGTGCTGACCGGCAAGTTGCGGTAGCCGATGCGCTCGAACCCGGCGATGTACTCCGGCGTGATTTCCAGCGCCTTGAGCTGGACGAGCGCGCTCGGTGTCAGGTTCGAGTAACCGGCCCGGGCGAAGCTGCCGATATACTCCGGAGTGATATCGAGCGCCCCAAACTCGACCAGCGAGCCGAGCGAGCTCGGGCGAAAGCCCTGCGCGGCCAGATCCCGGATATAGGCAGGTGTAACGCCGACCGCGGAAAGCTCGATCAGCTTGTCGATGCTCGGCGTCGGGTAGTTTGCCGCCTTGAGCGCGGTCACCAGCTCGCGCCGGACATCGACCGCAATCAGCGCGTAGGCCTGGTCCTCGGTCGGGCGAGCGATGCCGTTGGCGGCGAGGACGGCGTTGAAGCCGCTGTCAGGAGTCAGGCTGCAGCTCCCGCGCGCCATCGAGTTGCCGCCGTTCCCGGCACAGTCAACGCGTCCGGCATCGCGGGCGATGGCGAAGCCGACCGGTCGCGTTCCCGGGGCGCGAAGCGCAGCGAGGTCAAGCCCCGCCAGCTCCGTGGTCCTGAATGAGCTTGACCAACTATCCGTCCCGCGGCTGTCGGCTCGCTTGAAGCGGACCTGGACCTGGTCGGCCCGGCTGGTGGGCTCGAGCGTGAATTGAAGCGGCGTCACGCTGGTGGCGACGCAAGCGGAAGAAACTGCAATCGCGCTCATCAGCAGAGCCGCGACGAAAGCCAACATCCTGGTCATTTGACGTGTCCTTCCTTCGGTCTTCAGGGCAAAGTTCGCCCGTTCGCCCATTCTGGCGCTCAATAATTCGGCAATTCGGGTCAGTTC
>CBIHLI010000222.1:0-2490 GCA_966210575.1 uncultured Sphingomonas sp. | reverse complement strand
GGACGAGGTGGACCTGGCTCCCGAACAGCTCGGCGCGCGGCGAGTTCTCGAACCAGTCCTCGGTGACGTGGGTCGAAGCGGTCGGCATGTTGAAGATGACGTCGACGAAGATGTCGCCGCGGGTGATGCGCGCCAACCATCGCTCATCGACGATCTCAACGTCGTACCCTTTACCCTTGAAATAGGAGAGGATTTTCAGGCAATCGCCGGCCGTCGCGAAAACGTCGACATCCTTCGTCGGGCGGACGATCCCGGTGTAGCAGGCGAGCGCATAGGTGCCCGACAGCAGGAACGGGATTTCCGAGCTAGCCAGAAGCTCGATCACCTCGGTGTAGAACTCCTCCCGCTTCGACGGCGGTTCGAAGAGCGATCGTTCAAGGGTGGTGACATGCTCCATCCGCCGCCTGAACGGCGGGCCCAAGGTGGCGGTTCCGAAACGACCGGGTGGTCAGCTAGCCGAACGTGAAGGCGAAAGCGCGAATGCCCGGGTCGAGGAATTGGATGGTGAAGGTCCGTTCGCCGACGTCGCCCTTCTGACGCGCCAGCTGGTAGAGGCGCTCCTCGGTGACGATCCCGCTTCCGTCGGGCTTGACGTCGCCGCCTGCATCGGCGCCCGGCGCCCGGCCGTCGATCGTTACCCTGAACCGCACCGGCCTTCCGTCGTCACCCGGAGCGAGCACCAAATGCAGGTCGCGGGCATGGAAGCGGTAGGCGATTCGGCCGCCCGGGGAATCGAGCCTCGCCGCCTGCGGCCCGGCGGTCCACCGACCGCCCAGCGCCCATTGGTTGAGCTCCAGGGTCGAAGGCACTGAATAGGTCGTGGAGCGGTCCTTCTGCAGCCCGCCGGGAGAGACCAAGCGGTCGGCGCGAGTGTAGCCGACATAAGTCTCCGGCGACCGGCCCTTGCCCGACGCGGCCATTTCCGCCGCCTGGGTTGCCGCCGCGCCGGCCATTTGCGCCGACGGCGGACGGCCGGCTTCGGTCAAAAGCTGGCGGATGACCCGTTCGGATTCGGCATATTTGCCTTCGCCGAAATGGTGGTAGCGGACGTGCCCTTGGGCATCGATGAAGTAATGCGCCGGCCAGTAATGATTGTCGAAGGCGCGCCACAGCTTAAAGTCATTGTCTAGCGCGATCGGGTAGCGGATGCCGAGGTCGGCGACCGCAGTTTGCACATTGTCGAGGCTGCGCTCGAACGCGAATTCGGGCGCGTGGACGCCGATCACCACCAACCCGTCCTTCGCATAGCGGTCGTGCCAGGCCCGCACGTAGGGGATCGAGCGCAGGCAATTGATGCAGCTGTAGGTCCAGAAGTCGATCAGCACGACCTTGCCCTTGAGCTGCTCGCGGCTGAGCGGCGGCGAGTTGAGCCACGGGCCGATCCCGTCGAGCGGCGGCAGCTCGCCTTCGACCGGAAGCACCAGCTGGCCGCCTTCGCCGGTCGTCGTCGCCGTCGACTGGTCCATGCCCTCCATCCCGAGCAGCCGCGCGAGGCCGCTTTCGATGGCGGTGGTCGGCGCCGTCGACAGCTTGGCGAGCACTCGGGTATCGAGCCCGGCGGCGATCGCCGCGACGCCAATCAGGACCGCGACGCCGAGTATCTTCTTGATCCATTCGCCGGCGCCCAGCGAGCGTTTCATCCGGGCGAAGATCCTGCCTCCGGCGAGCAGCGCTAGGCCAAGCGACGTCGCCGCACCGGCGGCATAGGCGAGCAGCAACAGGGTCGTGCTGGCGCTCGCCCCCTCGAGCGCGGCGGTGGTGAAGATGATCCCGAGAATCGGCCCCGCGCATGGCGCCCACAGCAGCCCGGTCGCCACCCCGAGCAGGAGCGACGAGCCGATCCCGCGCTGGGCGCCGGTCTTCTCGGTCAGCCGCGAGCCCCAGGCGACCAATGGGCGGGTCATCCGGTCGGACAAGGCGGGGAAGATCAGCGCCAGCCCGAACAGCGCCAGCAGCGCCAGCGCCGCCCAGCGGCCGATCTCGTTGGCCCGCACCACCCAGCCACCGCCGACCGCGGCGAGGGTTGCGACGAGCGCAAAGGTCAGCGCCATACCGGCGAGCAAAGGCAGGCCGCTGCGCCTGAATGGCTGGTCGCCTCGTGCGAAGACGAACGGAAGCACGGGAAGGATGCACGGGCTGAGGATGGTCAGCACGCCGCCGAGATAGGCGAGGAGCGCGATCAGCATTGGGGAGATCCTTTGTGGCGCCGGGCTCGTGCCACCGCCGAAATGAACCGCGGCTTAGCGGCGGGCACGCCGGTAGAGCTTGACCACCTCCTCGACGGGGAGCGCGTCGATATGGCCCTGGGCGCCGTCCATCGGCGTCGCCGCGAATAGCGAGTTGATCACCGCTTCCTCGGTCGCTTCGACGGCGGCTTCGAACAAGGGCGACATCGCCTCGTTGGGCAGGTCGATAATCGCCGCCGTTTTCGATCGCCGCTCCGCGGTTCGCCGCACGTCGGCATTGGTCGAGAAAGTGATCGCATAATCG
>CBIHLI010000221.1:0-2523 GCA_966210575.1 uncultured Sphingomonas sp. | reverse complement strand
GACAAGGAACAGCCGCTCGCGCTCGAACCTCTCGGCGGCTTCGGTCAGCCACTGCTGCGCGGGCCCGTTGGCGGACACGGCAAGCGATTGCTCGATCAGGCCGGGATGATGGCCGTGGACGCTGCACAGCAAATGGACGGCATCGGCGATGTCGCGGGCCGAATTCGGGCCCGCCGCTTGGGTGAGCGCCGCAAGATACGGGTGACGAGCGCACCCGTCGCCGCCGACTCGGACACGCTGGGCCTCGGCAGCGCTGACCGCTCTCTTCTCGACGAACCCGTTGACCGCCATTCCCGTCCTTCCTGCGCCGTCGAAGCTTTCGACGGCTCTAGGACGAACGGCGTAACGCAAGGGCGTAAAGACGAGGTTTATGGCCGGTTAGGGTTTCGGTGACCGTGGTAAACGCACCGAACTGTCGGCCGGGAGTTTATCCACAGCTTTATCCACCGGTTTTTGCACGGATCTTTTCAATGACCGCCGATTTGGCACTGGACTCCGCGCTCGGCCGCGCTATGGTTGTTTCGTGCTTCGGATCTTCGGATCTGAAGCATGGGAACCCCGCCGGGTCAAACCGGCGGGGTTTACCGCATCTGGGCTCCGCGATTGCGCCTGACCCGATGCTGCCGGCGACTCAGGCGGCCAGCAGCTCCTTTTCCTCCGCTTCCACGACGACCGTTGCCGCCTCGCCAGCCGGGACCGCCGCTTTCGGCTGGACCGCGACTCGGTTGGGAAAGGCGAGGCGGGTGACGGCGACGACGCAGCCGAGCGCGAGATAGCTGCCGATGATGACCGTCGGGTTCCACAGGATCATCGCGGCGAACGGGATACGCAGCCAGTTGGGATGGAAGCCGAGGTCCTGCCCGACCGCCTCGCACACGCCAAGAAAGGTGTCGCCGCGGAATGGAAGTGCCGGCTCCTGATGGGCGACCTGGATCGAAACATCTTGCTGTGCGGTTGCGGCGGTCGACATTGGGAAAGACTCCTGTTGGCGTTGTCGCCATTCCTAGAAGCAAGTGCCGTGCCAAAATCTCGAAAGGCCATGAATCGAAGAACTTGGGCGGCGCCGGCGGTCTCCGGTTGGGAAAAACCGCCGGACTTGCTGCCGGGATTTGGGAATCTACACCTCATGCTGCAAGTGCGATATTGCACTGCAGCACTTGAAAAATGTCGGCCCAGCGTAAATCTGTTAGTGGCGTGCGGCTTAATCCGGAGGACTCCAGCGGTGATGCGAGTGATGCTCAAGTCGAAGATTCACCGGGCGACGGTAACCCAGGCCGACCTCGATTATGTGGGTTCGGTCGCGATCGACACCGCGCTGATGGAGGCCGCCGACCTGTTGGAAGGCGAGCAGGTGGTGATCGCGGACATCACCAACGGCGCTCGGCTCGAGACCTATGTGATCCCGGCGCCGCGCGGCAGCGGCACGATCACAATCAACGGCGCCGCCGCCCACCTTGTCGAGGCCGGCGATCTCGTCATCATCATGAGCTATGCGATGGTCGACGACGTCGAGGCGCGGAGGATGAAGCCGCGGGTTGTCCACGTCGACGAGAGCAACCGGATCATCACGCTCGGCGCCGATCCGGCCGAGCCGGTGCCGGGCGCCAAGAAGCAGAAACGCATTTTCGCCGCCTAGGCGTATGTCACCGTCCGCGGAGTAGGCCGCCGAGGATCCCGCGCAGCAGCTGGTTGCCGATCTGCCGGCCGATCGAGCTCGCGGCGGCACGGGTCGCCGACGTCACCATCTTGTCGGTCATGCTCGGCTTTGCAGCCTCTCGGCGCCGTTGCTCTTCGAGTCTCTCGGCCTCGCGCTGCGCCGTCAGTTGCTCCTTCGCCTGGCGCGCGGCCTCCTTTTCTGCCGCTTCCTTGGCTTGGTCGGCGGCTTCGGCCTGAGCAGCCGCCTCGGCCCGGGTCGCCAGCAGTTCTTGCGCCGATTCGCGGTCGATTATCTGGTCATATTTAGTCCCGATCGAATCGCTCGAAATGAACGTCGCCCGCTCGGGCGGTGAGAGCGGCCCGACTCGTGAGCCCGGCGGCTTGATCAGCGTCCGCTGGACCGGCGACGGCGAGCCATCGGGTAGGAGCAGCGAGACCAGGGCCTCTCCGACCTTCAATTCGGTAATCGCCCGGGCGACGTCGATCGCGGGATTGGGCCGGAAAGTATCGGCGGCGGACTTCACCGCCCGCTCGTCGCGCGGGGTGAAGGCGTTCAACTTGTGCTGGACCCGGTTGCCGAGCTGGCCGGCGACCTTGTCGGGGATGTCGATCGGGTTCTGGGTGATGAAATAGACGCCGACGCCCTTCGACCGGATCAACCGCACCACCTGCTCGATCTTTTCGAGCAGGCCCGGTGGGGCATCATCGAACAGCAAATGCGCCTCGTCGAAGAAGAAGCACAATTTGGGCTTCGGCTGGTCGCCGACCTCGGGCAGTTGCTCGAACAGCTCGGACAGCAACCACAGCAGGAAAGTCGAATAGAGCCGCGGCGACTGCATCAGCCGGTCGGCGGCGAGGATGTTGACG
>CBIHLI010000220.1:0-2558 GCA_966210575.1 uncultured Sphingomonas sp. | reverse complement strand
GTGGCATGCTTGCCTTACTCTCCGCTTGGCCTCGTCATGGCTTGCCGATAAAAGCCGCAAGGGCCATTAAGTGTATTGCGACAATAAGACAGCTGTGCGAGTAAGACCCCGACATGACCGACCATAATTTCGAGCAGATGCGCCGCGCCATGGTGGCGAGCCAACTCCGCACCACCGGGGTCAACGATCCACGGGTCGTCGCGGCGATGGGCGAGGTGCCTCGCGAGCGTTTCGTTCCGGCGGAACGGTGCGCGGCGGCTTATGCCGATGTCCTCGTTCCGCTCGGACATGGCCGCGAGCTCAACTCGCCGATGGCGCTGGGCCGGATGCTCAGCGAGGCCGGTCTGCGCGGAAGCGAGCGGGCGCTCGTGATCGGCGCCGCTACCGGTTATTCGGCCGCCGTCGTCGCTCGTCTCGCTGCCTCGGTCGTCGCGGTCGAAGAACAGCCGGAGCTGGCGGCGTTCGCTCGATCGGCGCTTGCCGGGACGGGCGTCGAGCTGATCGAAGGGCCGTTGACCAAGGGTCATCCCGCCGGCGCGCCCTACGACTTCATTCTCTTCGACGGTGCGGTCGAGCAGGTGCCTCAGGCGATCGTCGATCAGGTGGCGGATGGCGGCGAGGTTGCGCTGGCTCTCATCGAAGGGGGAGTGAGCCGGCTCTGCGTCGGCCGGGTCGTTGCCGGAGCGTTCGGCACGACCGCCTTTTCGGATGCCGCCGCGGCGGTGCTTCCGGGCTTCCAGAAGGCCCGGACATTCAATTTTTGAGAGACGGAGTGAGAGTGATGCGGGGAGGGTTGTTGGCGGCGGCCGGTGCGGCTGCAATGGCTTGGAGCAGTCTCGCGCTCGCCCAGGCCGAAATCCAGCCGACGGCGGGAGAGGTCGACACGCTTCGTGAAGCGCTGGTCCGGACCTACGCCACCAACCCGACGATCATGGCCGAGCGGGCCCAGCTTCGCGGCACCGACGAAGGCGTCGCTCTGGCGCGGGCGGAGGGCCGTCCGCAGGTTTCGACCAGCGTCGGGCTCAACCAGGATGTCGTCACCCGCAATCTCGGGCGCAACGGCCGCGACCTGAGCGTCGGCGCCGATATCAGCATGCCGCTCTTTTCTGGCGGACGGGTGCGCAATTCGGTGCGCGCGGCCAATGTCAGGGTCGAGGCCGGCAGAGCCGATCTGCGCGCGACCGAAGGCGATATCTTCACCGAGGCGGTCGCTGCCTACATGGACGTGATTCGCGACCGCTCGATCGTCGCCCTCAACGAGAATCAGGTGCGGGTCCTGGACACCAACCTGCAGGCCACCCGGGACCGATTCGAAGTCGGCGACCTCACCCGGACCGACGTCGCCCAGTCCGAGGCTCGACTGGCGCTGTCGCGAAGCACTTTGGCCGACGCCGAGGGACGGCTCCGCGCGAGCGAGGAGAATTATCGGCGGGTCATCGGTCTGTTGCCGGCCGATCTCCAGCCGCCGCCGCCACTGCCGAGCTTGCCGGGGACGCCCGACCAGGCGACCCAGGTCGCGCTTGCCAATAATGCCGATCTTCAGTCGATCGTCGCCCAGGCCCGCGCTGCCGGCTTCGACGTCAGGGTCGCGCGCGGATTTCGTCTTCCCACCGTCTCCGCCACGAGCGGCACCCGCTATTTCAACGCCCTCGGCTCCGGCGACGACGGCCTCGCCCCGGGAGCGAATGCGCCGCCCAACAGCACGACCAGCACGGGCATCGGCCTGACCCTTTCGCTTCCGCTCTATCAGGGCGGTGCGGCAAGTGCCCGGGTGAGGCAGGCGCAGGCGATTCGCGGCGCCCTGATCGAGCAGTCGATCGCGGTCGAGCGCAGCGTCGTCTCGAACGCGAGGGCCGCCTTCGCTGCCTATGACGCGGCCAATGACGCGATCGAATCGAACACGATCGCGGTCGCCGCCAACGAGCTTGCGCTCGAGGGCACGCGCGCCGAGCAGACGGTCGGCACCCGCAACATCCTCGACGTGCTCAACGCGGAGCAGGAGCTCCTCAATGCCCAGGTCGCGCTCGTCACCGCCCGCCGCGACGCCTATGTCGCCGGTTTTCAGCTGCTCAACGTCATGGGCCTGGCCGAGGCCGAGGACCTCAATCTGGACGGCGGCGCGCTCTACGACCCGACGGTCAATTACGAGCGCTATGCCGACAGCTGGTCGGATTGGAACGACGGCCCGCCGGTTCGCGCGGTTTCCACGCGAACCGCGCCGGCTGACGCAAACAGCCCCGTGACACAGCTTCCCCAATAGGTAATAAAAGCGCTCGGTTATGGGCGATATTCAACAGGATCCGTCGATGGAGGAGATCCTGGCCTCCATAAAACGGGTGATTGCCGACGACGGGGCGGCCGCGGCCGCGCGCGCCCGGCGTTTGCCGCGAGCGGAGGCCCCGCCTGCCGATCCCCCGGGCGACGACGACGTGCTCGAGCTCGACGACCCGGTGTCGGACGCCACCGGATTGATGTCCAGCGATGCCGCCGACGCCAGCCGGCAGAAGCTGGCGGCCTTGTCGGCGCTCCGCCAGCGCGAGGAATCGGCGCCCGACACA
>CBIHLI010000219.1:0-2585 GCA_966210575.1 uncultured Sphingomonas sp. | reverse complement strand
TGCTGACCGGCGAGCGGCCCGAGCCGACCTTCCTGATCACCAAGCCGTTCCAGCGCTCGACGGTGAAGGCGGCGATCGCCCAGGCCCTGTTCTTCGACGCGGCGACGGTCCCGGCCTGAGCGACGATCTCGACTGCCCCAACCTCATCCGTTGCGGGCCGGGAACATGGTTCGCCAAGCCGCGTTGGCTTGGCACGATGTCCTTGTATGAGCGGAGGCGATGCCAAAAGAGCCCGCGGAGCATTTGACGACGACGGAAGCGCGGCAGGGAGCCACTCCGCACATGACGCGCTACGTCCTGGGGATCGGCCTGGCGCTGGTCGTCATCCTGTTCGCGCTGATCGTGCTGCTTGGCTGACGGCGTCTGGATTCTGTCGCATTCGCAATGATAACTTCAGGTTCAGGCTACGGGTGCCAAAGGCTCGCGTACGCAGATTCGGTGGGGAATGATGGCCGCGAAGGATAAACCACAAGCGGCGCCGAACGCACCGGACGAGCTGATTCCACTCTCCGATTCGGACTTCAAGGACCAGCTGGCCGCGGTCATTCCGCATTTGCGCGCCTTCGGCCGCTCGCTGTCGGGCAGCCGCGACCTCGCCGACGATCTCGTCCAGGAAACGCTGCTGAAGGCGTGGGCGGCGCGCAAGCGCTTCCAGGCCGGCACCAACATGCGGGCGTGGACTTTCATCATCCTGCGCAACCTGTTCCTCAGCCAGATGCGCCGCGCGCGCTTCAAGGGCGAGTGGGATGAGCTGACGGCGTCGAAGATCCTCGCTGCTCCGGCGAGCCAGGACCGCCATATCGAGCTGGCCGACATGCAGCGGGCGCTGATGCACCTGCCGCAGCCCCAGCGCGAGGCGCTGATCCTGGTTGGGGCCGGCGGCTTTGCTTATGAGGAAGCGGCCGAAATCTGCGGCTGCGCGGTGGGGACGATCAAGAGCCGGGTGGCCCGCGGCCGGGTCGCCCTCGAGGCCCTGTTGTCGAGCGGCAAGCTGCCGTCGCGCCGGCAGCACAAGACCGACCCCGACAAATCGGCGCTGCAGACCATCATGAACGAGGTCGACGAGCTAAGCCGGGACCTGAGTTAGAGGGGGTCGCAGGCGCTCAGTTCAGCTTGCGCAAAATCTCGTTGAAATCGCGGTCGCTCGGCTCGTTGGCGGCCGCCTGGAACGCGCGCCGGAGAGCCGCCATGATTCCCGAATGCTCGGGAGGCATGTCGATCCGGATCGGTCGCCGGTCCATTTCAATTGCTGCGGCACCCATCGACTTACAATCTGCCTTCATTTGATAACAAGAACACGGAATCGGGCGGGAAGTTTCCTCGCGGGGCGGTTTCGGGCAAGGACCGGCGAGTGAGTAGCTCGCGCGCAACATCGGCACGAAACGAAGCGATTGAGCGTGCCGAGCGCCATTCTCCGTTCCTTCGGGATTGCATCGCCGCCCGGCCCGACATCGCCGAATCCTTCCTCGCCAGGGGCGCTGCTGCGGCAGCCGACCAGGCGCTCCAGATCGGCGCCGAAACCGCCGACGCCGAGCTTCGCCGACGGCGGCAGGCGCTGGCGATGGCGGTTGCGCTCGGCGACCTTGCCGGCGAGCTCGGGCTCGAACAGGTCACCGCCCGGCTGTCCGATTTCGCCGATCAGGCCATCGCCCGGGCGATCGAGGTGGCGATTGCCGAGCGCACGCCCGGCGAGGAGCCGCGCGGACTGGCGGTCATCGCGCTCGGCAAGCTCGGCAGCCGCGAGCTCAACTTTTCGTCCGACGTCGACCTGCTTTTGCTGTTCGATCCCAATAGCTTGCCGAGGAAGGAGAGCGACGAGCCGGCTGACGCCGCGGTCCGGCTCGGGCGGCGGATCGTCGAGCTGCTGCAGAAGCGGACCGAGGACGGCTATGTCGCCCGGGTCGACCTCAGGCTTCGGCCGTCGCCCGAGGTCGCGCCAATCGTCCTGCCGGTCAACGCGGCGATCTCCTACTATGAAACCTCGGCCGTCGGCTGGGAGCGCGCCGCCTTCATCCGCGGCCGCTGCTGCGCCGGCGACCGATCTGTCGGCGACGGCTTTCTCGAAGCGATCGAGCCGTTCGTCTGGCGGCGCGCGCTCGACTTCGGGGCGGTCGAGGAGATCCGGTCGATCAGCGAGCGGATCCGCGACCATTATTCGAAGCGCCAGCGGTTCGGCCCGGGATTCGATTTGAAGCGCGGCCGCGGCGGTATCCGCGAGGTCGAATTCTTCGTTCATGCGCGCCAGTTGGTCCACGGCGGCCGCCAGCCCGAACTTCGCTCCGGCGCCACGCTAGATGCCATAGCCGCGCTACATAGCGCAGGCTATCTCGACTCCGAGCTCGCGGGCGACCTGGCGGAGGCCTATCGCCGGTTCCGTACCGCCGAGCACCGGATCCAGATGGTCGCCGACCAGCAGACCCACCTGATCCCGGCCGACCGGCCGGCGCTGTCCAATGTCGCCCAGCTTCACGGCCTCAAGTCGGGGGACGAATTGCTCGATTGGCTGCGGCCCTCGGTCGAGCGCGTCGGGACGGTTTTCGACGAGCTCGCGCAACCCGATTCGGAGCGCCTGCCAAGCAATGAGG
>CBIHLI010000218.1:0-2609 GCA_966210575.1 uncultured Sphingomonas sp. | reverse complement strand
AGGAAGCTGAAATCGTACATGTTGGCCGGCGGCGCGATCGAGATGAAGCCGCGGATCTCCGGCCGGCGCATCAGCAGCTGCATGCCGATCCAGGCGCCGAAGCTGACGCCCGCGACCCAGGTGGTTTCCGCTTCGGGGTGAATTTGCTGCACCCAATCGAGTGCCGACGCCGCGTCGGACAGCTCGCCGATGCCATTGTCAAAGGTCCCCTGGCTCTTGCCGACTCCGCGGAAGTTGAAGCGCAATGTGGCGAAGCCGCGCCGGACGAACGTCTGGTAGAGCAGCTGGACGATCTTGTTGTTCATTGTCCCGCCCGCCTGCGGGTGGGAGTGGAGGATCAGCGCAACCGGAGCGCGTGGGCGGGGCGCCGGATGGAAACGGCCTTCGAGGCGGCCCTCGGGACCAGGGAATATGACTTCGGGCATGGGCGGTGCGGTTGCTCGCGTAAGGATGATGGTCGCGCCGCCGGGTGCGCCGCGGCGGCGGCTCCTATATAGGGGCCACCGTCCAACAGGCAATCGGCAGATATCCGCGAGAAAATGACCGACCGAATCTATTTCGACCACGCCGCCACCACGCCCATGCTTGCCGAGGCTCGCGAAGCGATGGCGGCGGCGATGGAGGTCTGGGCCAACCCCAGCTCCCCGCATGCCGAGGGGCGCAAGGCTCGCGCCCTGCTCGAGCAGGCCCGGGAGACGATCAAGGACGCCCTCGATTGGCGGCATGACGTCATCTTCACGTCAGGCGCCAGCGAGGCCGTGGCGATCGCCGCCCGGCGTGCGAAGGTCGCCGGCCGGGTTGTCGGTGCGACCGAGCATGCGATCGTCCCGCACGAAATGGGAGCGGAATCGGCCGTCGTGCCTGTGGATCGCCGGGGGATCATCGATTTCGACGCGCTGCAGCGTGCGCTCGAGGCCGGCCCGGCCTTGGTCGCGATCCAGCAGGTGAACAACGAAACGGGCGTCATCCAACCGATCGATGAGATCGCCGAAATTGTCCGCGAAGCCGGCTCGCGGCTGCTCGCCGACTGCGCGCAGGGGGCGGGCAAATGCCCGCTCCCCGTCGCCGATTTCATTGCCCTGTCCGCGCACAAGCTCGGCGGACCGCCGGGAATCGGCGCATTGCTGGTCAGGGACCTGGCGACCCTCGAGCCGGTCGGCGGCCAGGAAAAGGGCTATCGCCGCGGCACCCAGGACGCGCCGGCCGCGGCGGCTTTTGCCGCGGCTCTCGACAGCCGAGCATTCGCCGCGGCGATGCCGCGCCTGGCGGAGCTGCGGCGACGACTGGACGAGGGCGTGAAGGCGGCGGGCGGCGTGGTGATCGCCGAGGACGGCCCGCGAATCGCCAACATCGGCGCGGTCGCGCTTCTCGGCGCCAGCCAGGCGGCTTTGCTCGCCCAGTTCGATCTTGCCGGCTTCGCGGTCAGCGCCGGAAGCGCTTGCTCGAGCGGCAAGATGAAGGAAAGCATAGTCCTGAAGGCGATGAACGTGGAGCCCGCGCTCGCCACCTCGTTCCTGCGAATCAGCTTCGGTCCGGCGACCAGCGAACAGAATGTCGACGCCTTCCTCACCGAATGGCGGCGTGTCGCCGAGCGGACCGCAGCCAAGGCGGCATGATCTACCTCGACTATCAGGCGACGACCCCGCTTGCGCCCGAGGCGGTGGAAGCGATGCGGCCGTGGCTCGACGAGAAGTTCGCCAATCCGCATTCGCCGTCGCGCTGGGGCCGCGAGGCGGCAGCAGCGGTCGAGTTTGCCCGCGCGCAGGTCAATCAGGCGATCGGGCTTGGCGGCGGCTCGCTCGCCTTCACCGGCAGCGCGACCGAAGCCATCAATTGGGCGATCAAGGGCACGTTCGAGAAATCTACGCCCGCCCGCAATCGAATCGTCACCGTCCAAACCGAGCATGCGGCGGTGCTCGACACCTGCGAGTGGCTTGAGGGCCGCGGCGCCGATGTCACCTATTTGCCGGTCGGCAAGGACGGGCTGTTGGACCTCGATGCACTCGAGCGTTCGCTCGACGACCGGGTCGCATTGGTCTCCGTGATGCTGGTCAACAACGAGATCGGCGTGATCCAGCCGGTCGGGGAGATCGCCCGTTTGGCGCATGCCGCCGGGGCACGGATGCTGTGCGATGCGGTCCAGGGCCTTGGCCGGGTCGAGATTCCGGACGGGCCCGACCTGGTCGCAGTCTCCGCGCACAAGATCCACGGTCCCAAGGGAATCGGCGCCTTATGGATGCGCAAGGGCGCCGAGCCGGCGCCGCTGATCCACGGTGGTGGCCAGGAGCAGGGGCTTCGCTCGGGCACCCTGTCGCCGGCGCTAGCCGTCGGCTTCGGGGCGGCGGCGAAACTGGCGTCACGATGCCGCGACGCCGACCATCATCATGTCGAGCGGCTCTGGAGCGCCGCTCTCGCCGCGCTCGGTCCCGGCTGGATCGTCAATGGCAGCATCGAGCGTCGCTACCACGGCAACCTCAACATCCGCCGCGACGGGCTCGATGCGGCGCGGCTGATCGCCGACCTGCGCGACATCGCTTTTTCGCTCGGCAGCGCCTGCGCCAGCGGCTCCGGCCGGCCGAGCCACGTCCTTCGGGCGATCGGGCTCAGCG
>CBIHLI010000217.1:0-2644 GCA_966210575.1 uncultured Sphingomonas sp. | reverse complement strand
TCTTGGACGCGCAGAACACGCGCAACAACGTGCAGGCGCAGATCGAGACTGCCCGCTTGGCAAAGCTCTATGCTCAATATCGAGTCTTGGCCGCGACGAACCGGCTGATCGAGGCTTTGGGTGTTTCAATGCCAGCGGCCGCTTATGGAAACGAGCGAGCACGCTTTCGGGTCAATCCGATCCCGCCGGCCGACCTGATGGAAAGCAGCTTAGCGGCTCCCGCGATGGGGCCGCCTGCGCCCGTAGGCTCGCCGCCGGCGGATTTGCCTCCAGTCGAACCAATTGACCCGACGGCGCAGCCGACGGGTCAATAATAAAGGGGACGGGCGTTGAGTTTCATGAATTGGCTCGATTCAGCGCAGTCGCGTGAGATCGACCCCGTCCTCGATTGTATCACCTATCTTGCCCGCGAAGCGGATCGGCCGTCCTCGGCGATTCTGATTTGCGCTGGATTGGCCCTTACTCCGGCAGGGAAGCTTCCATTCCATCAGCTGGAGCCGGCGCTTGATCAGGTCGGCATGCGCGGCGAGACCATCTCGCGGCGGATCCGCTCGTGGCCTGCGCGGAAGTGTCCGGCGGTGCTGGAACTGGCCGACGAGCGCGCTGTGGTCTTGCTGGAAGTGAAAGACCAAGACGGGCTCGTCTACGCTCCCGGCGTCGGCAAGCCGACCTGGGTTGCGCTTCGGGAACTTGAGCCCGCCTATGCCGGGCGTGCCGTGGTCGTTGAAGCCGACCCCTCAAAAGAGCGGGAGTCGGAGCGGCCGTGGGATAAGGCCCGGCGCACCCATTGGTTCTGGTCCGAGGTCTGGAAGGTTCGACGCGAGTTCTGGCCGGTCCTGCTCGCGGCGTTTGTCGTGAATATGCTGGCGCTCGCGCTGCCGCTGTTTACGATGCATGTCTACGATCGAATCATCCCCAATAAGGCCATCTCGACGCTGTGGGTGTTGGCATTCGGCGTATTGCTGGCATTTGCATTCGACTTTGCGCTGCGGGTGGCACGGACACAGGTCATCGACGAAATCGCTCGCAAGCTTGATTCGAAGCTTGCGCAAAAGCTGTTCGAGAAAGTGATGAACCTGCCGATGGCCAATCGCCAGGGCAGCACGGGCGCGTTTGCGAGGCGCGTTTCGGAGTTCGAACTGGTCCGAGACTTTTTTGCATCGACGACCGTCGTCCTGATGGTCGACGTCCTGTTCCTCTTCCTGTTCCTCGGTCTGATCACCGTTTTGGCCGGCTGGCTGGTGCTGGTCCCAATCGCGGGTATCGCGCTGATGTTTGCCGCAGGATTGAGCCTTCAAAGATCGATGGCAGCCGCTGCCGTTGAGGCCCAGGCTGACTCCAGCTTGCAGCATTCCGTCCTGGTTGAGGCGATTGCCGGGGCCGAAACCCTCAAAGCGGCGCGAGCGGAAGGCCAGATGCTCGGCCGATGGAAGCGCTATTCTGAAATGACAGCGCGGACGCAGGAACGAATGCGGCGTCTGACATCCATCGCGGTCAATCTGGCAAGCGTGTCGCAACAACTGATCAGCGTCGGATTGCTCATCGGCGGCTTTTACCGGTTCAATGCCGGCGAGATGTCGATGGGAGCGATTATCGCGATCATCATGCTTGCCGGGCGGTCGCTCCAGCCAGTCGGACAGCTAGCTTTCCTGATCACCCGCCATCGCCAGGCCGTTGCTACTCTGGATTCGCTTCAGGAGATGATGGAGGCCGAGGACGAGCGCCAAGGCGCGCTTCGAAGCATCGTTCCGGAAATCCGTTCGGGTAGGATCCAACTGGTCAACGTGTCTTTCCGATACCCGCAGAGCAGCAGGGATTCACTCGCCAACCTAAGTCTTGAGATCAATCCCGGGGAGCGGGTTGGAATCATTGGCCGGGTGGCATCCGGAAAATCAACTCTCGGCCGAGTCCTATGCGGTCTCTATCCGCCTATAGCCGGCGAAATGCTCGTCGACGGCCTCGACAGCCGTCAGTTTCACCCGCATCAGCTTCGCGAACAGTTCCGCTTTGTGGCTCAGGATGCGGACGTGTTCAGCGGAACCGTCAGGGACAATCTTCAGCTCGGATCAGCGCGCGCTGATGACGCCGAGCTCATCGAAGCGGTGACCCGGTCGGGCGCGGATATATTCTTGTCTCGCGATGCCGCAGGATTCGACCTGTCCGTCGGAGAGCGAGGGAGCAGCCTATCCGGTGGCCAACGGGCGCTGCTGGTCCTTGCCCGCGCCTTGGTGAGACCTTGCAAGATGCTGTTTCTCGACGAGCCAACGGGCTCGATGGACACGCAGACCGAACTCTACTTCATCGAGCATCTGAAGAGCGCACTCGGCACCAACCAGACCTTGGTCGTCGCGACTCACCGGCACAACATGCTGTCCATCGTCGATCGCCTGATCGTCATCGATGCCGGCCGAATCCTCGCCGATGGACCGCGCGAAGAGGTCCTCAAGCATCTGACGAAAGCTTCGAAAGGACAGTCAGAGTGACAGATGCTGCAGCCTCGAACAGCGGCCGGAACCGCTCGCGGGCCGCCTTTCTGGCAGGCGCTGGCCTGATTGCGGTGCTCGTCGCTGGGATGACCTTTCGGTCCGGCGTTGATGGAGCGGCCTTTCCGACAATCGCACCGGCGAAGGCCGCGGTGCTGGTC
>CBIHLI010000216.1:0-2669 GCA_966210575.1 uncultured Sphingomonas sp. | reverse complement strand
CCCGAATCGCCGGTCAGCACGTCGTCGTAGATCGTGCCGCTGACATGCTCGATGCCGGTCAGCGTATCCATTCCGTGACCGGTGTCCTGGGCGCTTCCCTGCAGGTTGAGATCGACCGTCACGCCACTGGTCGAATCCGGATCGTAATAGGACACGCGGTCGATCCCGGCGCCGCCGTCGAGCAGGTCGTCGCCGGCATAGCCGCGCAGGAAATCGTCGCCGTCGCCGCCGATCAGGCTGTCGTTGCCGCCGTAGCCGTAGAGGAAATCGTGTCCGCCCAGTCCGGTGAGGACATTGTCCTCGTCGTTGCCGAGCAGCACGTCGTCGAAGGCCGAGCCGGTAAGGTTCTCGACATTGTACAACTGGTCGTAGCCGTCGGCGCCGAACGCCTCGCCAAGGCCGCCATCGTACAGGCCGGCTTCGACCGCGCCGGCCGAATGCTCATAGCTCGCCGTGTCGCTGCCTTGTCCGCCGTCGATGATATCGTCGCCCAGCCCGCCCTCGAGGACATCGTCGCCGCCGACCAGCGACGGATCGATGTCGGCGACATCGTCGTAGAAAGTGATCGGTCCCGAGCCCCCGGTGCCGTGGCTATCGACCCCGGCGCGGCCGTCGCCGTACAGCATATCGTTGCCGCCGCCGCCGGAAATGCTGTCGTCGCCTTGGTCGCCGCCGATCCAGTTATCGCCGGCGTCGCCGGTCAGCGTGTCGGCGTGGATCGAGCCTGACAGATTCTCGAAGCCGCTGAGCAGCATCATCCCTTGGCCGCTGTCCTGTGCCGCGCCTTGCTGGTTCAAGTCGACGGTCACTCCACCGGCGGTGTCGGTTGCATTGCCGAACAACGATAGCGAGTCGGTTCCGGAGCCGCCATCGAGCGCATGGTTGCCGCCCCCCACTTCGATGAGGTCGTTGCCGTCGCCGCCGGAGATGGTGTCGTTGCCGGAAACACCGCTGCCATTGGAGCCGCCCCACAGCCAATTGTCGCCGGAATTACCGGTGATGATGTCGTCGAACGCGCTACCCGAGACGGATTCGATGCCGACCAGTGTGTCCATTCCCCAGCCGGTGTTCTGGGCAACGCCTTGCGTGTTGAGATCGACCGTCACCCCGGTTGTGGCATCGGCGTAGGACACGCGGTCGATTCCGTCGCCGCCGTCGAGATAATCGTCGCCGTCATATCCGCGCAGGAAGTCGTCGCCGCTGCCGCCGTACATGAAGTCGTTTCCGGCGAAGCCATAGATCAGGTCATGGCCATCGCCGCCGTCGAGCGTGTCGTCGCCGCCGTAGCCGATGACCTGGTCGTTGCCCCCGAAGCCGTTGATCGTATCGGGATCGTCGGTGCCTTCGAGGAAATCGTTGCCCGGAGTGCCGTCGATGTTCGCCATGCCTGAATCCCCTGTTCTGCGGAGCGCACGCGCGCTGAGGGGAATCGGCTGCGCAGCCATTGCGCCTGGCAAGCGGAGATCCCCGGTCCGATTCGGTATTTAACCGGGGTTATCGATCTGGGGAAGTTTGGTTTGGGTCCCGTTGCGGGACGCCCGAGCCGCGGAGCTCAAGCCGCCTCGAACTCTTCCTCGGTCATCACCGGGCCCGAATCCTGGCCTTTGGCGGTGACGTCGCGGACGACGAACTCGATGATCGCGATCGCCGCCGAGTCCGACATCCGGATGCCGGCCTTGATCACGCGGGTGTAGCCGCCGTTGCGGTCGGCGTAGCGGGGCGAGATGACGTCGAACAGCTTGCGCTCCTGCGCCTCGTCCATGATCCGCGCATGGGCCAGCCGGCGGTTCGAAAGCCCGCCCTTCTTGGCCAAAGTCACCAATTTCTCGACGTAGGGCCGAAGCTCCTTCGCCTTGGCGACGGTGGTGGTGATCTGCTCGTGCTTGATCAGCGCCGCCGCCATGTTGCGGAACAATGCGGTCCGGTGGCTGGAAGTGCGCTGCAGCTTACGATGGCCAACGCGATGGCGCATGGTGTGTCTCCGTTCGTCGGGGCTCCGTATCAGGTAAGCCCGGCCAGGCGGTTCTTTCGGGGACCGCCATCACCCAAACAAAATAGCGGACCTGGTTGGGCCCGCCGGATGCCGGCTCCTCAAGCGGAAAGGCGCCGCAAAGTCAAGCAATCGCATCCTTTCCGGCCCTGCCGAATTATTGCTCTTCGATGGACCAGCTGTTCGGCGCCAATGACTTCGACATCCTGCCGCACTTGGTTGCGCTGGCGGTTGCCTACGTCCTCGCCTTCCCGATCGGCTGGAACCGCGAGCGTGAGGAGCGCAGCGCCGGCCTGCGCACCTTCCCGCTGGTCGCGGTCGCCACCTGCGGCTTCGTCCAGGCCACCGAGACCCTGGTCGCCGGCAGCCCCGAGGCGATGGCGCGGATCACCGAAGGGCTGATCGTCGGCATGGGCTTCATCGGCGGCGGCGCCATCCTCAGGCACGAGACCTCGGTCCAGGGCACCGCCACCGCCGCCAGCCTGTGGGTCACCGGCGCGATCGGCGCGGCCGTCGGCCTCGGCAGCTACGACGTCGCCATCGTCCTCGCGCTGGCCACCGTCGTCACCTTGTGGGTGATGGAACCGCTGAAGCGGCTGGGTCAGCTCAACTCCAAAGCGCAAATGCAAGCCGACGCCAAGCGCCGCAAGCCCGTCGCCAAGGACGGCTGACTAGCCCC
>CBIHLI010000215.1:0-2717 GCA_966210575.1 uncultured Sphingomonas sp. | reverse complement strand
GATCAGAAGGCTCTTGACCCAGGGGTTGGCGGGCTTTTTCTCGTTCATCCGGCCTCTCGCTACGCGGTCTCGCGACCGCCTTTTACCATGTCAACGCCAAGATAGGCACGTGCGGTTCAATAACAATGCGCGGCTTGAGAAGCGGTGAACGGAGATGAAAGGCCGCAAAAGTGGTCAGCGCCGAGTGTCCACCGCAATCCAGTTGGTCTCCCAGCTTGTGCCGCCGTCGGCCGAATAGGATTGCTCGAACCGCGCTTCGCGCGGCGACGGTCTGGTGATGACGAAGCGCACGAGGACCGTCCGGCCGTCCAAATGGTCTTGGCCGATAAAGACGCCACGTCCGTTTTCGTCAAAGGATCCAAAGACCGGAGCCGTCAACAATCCGTTCCGAACGCTCGCGTAATTCAGGCTCCACTGCCGCGACTGCGGGTTGTAGAGCCGGAGCGCACCCCCTTCGATCGTGCCCGCGGGGCCCTTAACCGAGAGTTCGACGAAATTGGCGCGGCCAGCCATGAGCGGCTTGACGATGCTCGTCCCTTCGTAGGCGACCCAGTCCGGAGCCTCACCCGACAACGGATTCCTCAGGACCTTAACGTGGGTCGTCCAGGTGCCCAATTCCCAGTCGAAGTCGCGCTGACCATCGCGCTGGCCCGCCGCCGTCGCTGCGGTCGGCGCTGCATGGACCGCCGGTGCGGCCAGCGAAATTATGGATGCAGCGGCGGCCGCGGCGCGAAAATGCTTCACGCTTGCCGCCGCTTCGGCGCTGGGGTGAAGCGCCACTCGTCGCCGCCCGAACAGAGCACGCCGCGAAGGGTCGCCTTGCGGCCCTGGTTCAGCACCGCGACCAGCCGGTCGATCTCGCCGCCGCGAACCGGGTTGGAGAGTCCTTCGCGAGCCAAAGCGGCAACCGAGCGGCGGACGACCCGGCGGCGAATCTCGAGCGGCGCGACAGGTCGATAGACGATTTCCTTGTCCGACTGGCTGACCTGTGCGTCCCATTCCTTATCGACCGCCCAATGGAGGGCGACGTCGGCAGTAGCCAAGTAGGCGGCGCTTCGGGCGATGCCGTCGGGATCGAGCCATGGAGCCGAGGCGAGTCCTTTGCGAACCCGCACCCGCTCGAACTGTTCGTCGTCGTTGCTTGGATCGCGCACAGGGGTGATGCCGGCCGCCTTGCAAATCGCCTCCAGCTCCGATCGGCGGCGGCCGAGCAATGGCCGCAGCAGCCGCCCTTTTCCGCCTGGAACCGGTGCGACTGCCCGCATTCCGGCGAGTCCCCGCACTCCGGAGCCGCGGTTGAGCCGCATCAGCAAGGTCTCCGCCTGGTCGTCGAGATGGTGGGCGGTGACGAGGGCGGACAGATCGCGGTCTGAAATCCAGCGGCCGAGCAGCCGGTAGCGCTGGGCGCGGGCGCGCTCCTGGATCGCGGTCTCGGGCTTGGTCTTCCATTCGACGGTAAGGGTCGCGTGCGGAATATCGAGGCTGGCGCAGACTCCGGCGACCATCTCGGCCTCCCTCGCCGAATCCTTGCGAAGCGCGTGATCAACGGTTGCCGCCTCGACCTTGCCCGGCCTTGCGGCGGCGGCGAGCAGCAGCAGCGCCAGGCTGTCGGGGCCTCCGGAAACGGCGAACCCGAGTTTCGAGTCAGCAGGGGAGATGCGGTCGAGCTCGGCCGCGAAACGGCGGACGAGGGCGGAATCGGGCGTGAGGGATTTGGCCATTGCCCGTCATTGCGGTGGGCGGAGGCCGGAAGCAAGCCGGTCGGTCAGGAGCAGCGCGCGTCCGTCTTGCCCTTGCTCACCAGCGGCCTGAGATCGGGCCTCAGCGCCCCCCCGTAAACGTCCTCGAGCTCCGCATAAGCCTTGCACGCCTGGGTCGGCTGGCCGAGCTTCATCAGCGCCTGGCCGAGATAATAGAGGCTGTCGGGCGCGCGCTCACCTTTCGGGTTGGCGCGGTAATTGGCCAGCAGGGCCTCGGCGGCGGGGCGCGGCTGGCCCTTGTCGAGCAGCGAGCGCCCGATGAGGTTGTTGGCGAAGCTCACCCGACGGTGGCTGGGGAAGGCCGAGGTGAACGCGCGCAAGGCGGTGATCGCCTGGTCGAACTGGCCGTCGCGCCACAGCCGGAAGCCTTCCGAATAGGCGTCCTCGCCGGGATCGGAAGCCGAGTCTTCGGTGGCGTCGGGCGACCGATCCGGGATTTCGGGGGTCGAGACGCTGGCCAGTTGCTTCGGCTTGCTCGCCGGCGGAGCGGCTTCGGCCGGTTCGGACTCGGCCTCAGTCGTCATCGGCCGGCTCTCGATCGCGCCCAGCCGGGAGTCGACGTCGCTTCGGATCCTGGCGATCTCCGCCTCGAGCTGGCTGACCCGGTGGCCGCCGACCTCGCCCTGGTTGATTAATTGCTGCAGCTGGCGCTCGATCGCGCCCAGCCGCTGGTCGAGCCGGATTGCCGAGGCCTGGCTTGCCGCCAGCTGCTGCTCGAGCATCTGGATGCGTTGCTCGGGGTTGAGCGGCCGCTGGGCGAGCGCCGGAGCGGCGGCCAGGACAAGCAGGCCGATGGCCGGAAAAGCAATGCGCCGGTGCGCGGAATTCATGAAACCCCCCAATAGCTTCAGGTCGATTCAGGCAGTCTGCCTGAAGCGAGCTTACGCGGGGATGAATCTATTGCGCCAGCGAATTTTGCGGCGGCGGCGCGGCTTCGGCCGGCGGCGCGCTCTGCGG
>CBIHLI010000214.1:0-2723 GCA_966210575.1 uncultured Sphingomonas sp. | reverse complement strand
CCGCCGCCGGATTCCAGGCGAAACCTGTGAAAATCCCGGCGCGAAGCCATTCCGTGATCGCCCAGGCGCCGGCCAGGGCGAGGACCATCGCCACTTCCTTGTCCTTGCCGAACCGCCAGGCGAGCCCGGTGGCTAGCGCCGGATAGATGGCAAGATAGAACGATAGCAGGATGACCGCGACCCAGCCGAGCCACGCCGGCATGTTCGATTGATACGTGAAAGCGGTGGCGATCCAGTTGAGGCCGACGGCGAACTGGCCGAAGCCGAACAGCCACCCGGTCAGAAGCGCCTGTCCCAGCGACTTCGTCTGCCACAAAAGCCAGAGCAGGACCGCAAAGGCGACCGGCATCAGCACCCACAGCCCAAAGGGCTCGAAAGCGAAGGCCGAGGCGGCGCCGGTCAGGAAAGCGAAGAGCAGGTTGCGCATGGTGTGTTGAGCTAGCCGTTACTTGCGCACAACGAAAGTCTGGACAGCGCAAGCGTCGGCGAGCACGGAGCCGCGATGCCGCTGCCGCCGTTCCACCTGGCCTTTCCGGTCGACGATCTTAGCGCCGCCCGTCGCTTCTATGGAGAGCTATTGGGCTGTCCCGAAGGACGGAGCGCAAGCGACTGGGTCGACTTCGATTTCCACGGGCACCAGATCGTCGCCCACCTCGCGCCCGATTCGGTGCGCGAGCGCGCCACCAACCCCGTCGATGGCGAAAACGTGCCGGTGCCGCACTTCGGAATTGTGCTGGCGATCGACCAATGGAAGGCGCTGGCCGAGCGGCTGGTCGCGGCCGATGTCGAGTTCGTCATCGCCCCGACGGTCCGCTTCGAAGGGCAGCCGGGCGAGCAGGCAACGATGTTCCTGCTCGATCCCGCCGGCAATGCGCTGGAGTTCAAGGCGATGGCCGACCCGTCCGGGCTGTTCGCGAGAGGCTAGGCTTTTTCCTCGGTCTCCGGCGCGTGCAGCCGGACACGCAAAATCCTGCGCGGATCGGAATCCACCGCCTCAAGCCGCCAGCCGGACGGGTGAGTTACGCATTCGCCGCGTTTCGGGATGTGGCCGGCGAGCAGGAAAACGAGGCCGCCGAGCGTGTCCACCTCATCCTCTTCCCAGACCAGCCGGGCGTCGACCGCTTCGGCGAGCTCCTCGAGCTCGATCCGGGCGTCGGCCTCCCAGACGCCGTCGTCGAGGCGGGTCAGCAGGCCGGCGGCCTCGATGTCGTGCTCGTCCTCGATCTCGCCGACGATCTCCTCGACCACGTCTTCGATGGTGACCAGGCCTTCGGTGCCGCCGAACTCGTCGACGACGATGGCGAGGTGGATCCGCTCGGCTCGCATCCGGGCGAGAAGGTCGATCACGCCCATCGATTCGGGAACGAACAAGGGCGTGCGCATCATCGCCTGCATCGACCGGTCGCGGGCTTCGTCGATCATCGCCGCGAACAGGTCCTTGATGTGGACCATGCCGACGATCTCATCGAGGCTTTCGCCATAGACCGGCAGCCGGCTGTGCTCGGCCTCGGCGAAGGCTTTTACCAGGTCGTCGAAACTGATCGTCGACGGGACCGAGACGATGTCGCCGCGAGTGACGCAGATGTCGCCCGCCGTCTCGTCGCCGAAGTGAAGCAGGTTGCGGAGCATCTGCCGCTCCACCGGAGTGAGGTCGCCGGCGATCGGCCGGGTTTCCTCGGCTTCGTCGATCGCGTCCTCGATTTCCTCGCGAAGCGTGGTCTCGCCGTCGTCGCCGAACAGCAAAGCGCGCATCCCGCGCCACAACCGCGAGCCGGTGTCGTCGTTGCGCGTCGCCATCAGTGAGTCACCTCGTACGGGTCGGCGATTCCGAGCCGCTCGAGCGCGCGCACTTCGCGGCTTTCCATGTCGGCCGCTTCCTTCTCGTCCCGATGGTCGTAGCCGAGCAGGTGCAGGGTGCCGTGAACCAGAAGGTGGGCGGCATGATCCTCGACCGCGACCTGGTTCTCGGCCGCCTCGCGCTCGCAGACGCCGCGCGCGACGATGATGTCGCCGAGCATCAGCTCGGGGCCTTCCTCGTCGGCCTGCTCCAGCTCGTAGCGCTCCGCCAGCGGGAAGGAGAGGACGTTGGTCGGCTTGTCCTTGCCCCGCCAATGGGCGTTCAGGGCGCGGACCTCGTCATCGCCGGTCAGTCGGACGGATATCTCGACCGGCCGGACGGACCTGGCGAGATCGGGGAACGCGCTCTGGGCAATGGCGGACTCAGCCGCCTTGCGAGCCAGCGCCTCCCAGTCGGTGCTACTGTCCCATTCCTCGCCGGCATCAACCGCAAGCTCAAGCATCATTGGCCCGGGCCTTCATAGGCTTCAACGATCCGACCAACCAGCGGGTGCCGGACGACATCGGCGACGGTGAACGGCACGATCGCGATCCCCTTGACCCCGGACAACCGGTTGACGGCGTCATGGAGTCCCGACTTGCCGGGTTCGGGCAAATCGACCTGCTTGGGATCGCCGCAGACCACCATCCGGCTGCGCATCCCGAAGCGGGTCAGGAACATCTTCATCTGTGCCGGCGTCGTGTTCTGCGCCTCGTCGAGGATGATGAAGGCGTCGTTCAGGGTCCGGCCGCGCATGAAGGCGATCGGCGCGATCTCGATCTCGCCGCTGGCGATCCGCCGCTCGACCTGCTCGGTCGGAAGCATGTCGTAGAGCGCATCGTAGAGCGGACGAAGGTACGGATCGACCTTCTCCTTCATGTCGCCG
>CBIHLI010000213.1:0-2751 GCA_966210575.1 uncultured Sphingomonas sp. | reverse complement strand
CCGGCATTTCCCGGACCGACCCGTCGGGAAGCGAGATCTTGAACATCTTTGTCATCAGCGCCGCACCTAGTGCAGCGGCCCTTGCCCTTCAAGCGCAGGCTGGATTCAAGCGACCGCGACAAAATGTAAATGTCGCTTGACATATCTAATAATGTCAACTAATCTTTACAAATCGAAAAGGGGGTTTGACTTATGAAAGCTCGCAGCGAAGCGCAGCGCCGCTACCTCAAGCGCACCTTGGCCGTAACCGCGCTCTATCTCGCCACGGTCGCGGCCGCGTCCTTCTTCATCGACCGGAACGAGCCAGTGACGGCGCTGACGATCGTCCTGGCCGTCCTTCCCGGGCTCGCCATAATGGGCATCTTCTGGTCGATCGCGCGGCTAATGGTCGAGGAGCAGGACGAGTTCATCCGAATGCTGATCGTCCGCCAGTCGCTGATCGCGACGGGCCTGGCGCTCTCGGTCGCATCGGTGTGGGGCTTTCTGGAGGCCTATGGAGTCGCGCCGCACATCGATTCTTACTGGGTCGCCGTCCTCTGGTTCTTCGGCCTCGGCGTCGGCGCGGTCGCCAACAAGGTCCAATACGGGGCCGCTGGAGAATGCTGGTGATGAACCGGCTGCGCGTGCTGCGCGCCGAGCGCAGCTGGAGCCAGGCCGACCTCGCCGAGCGGCTTGAGGTTTCGCGTCAGAGCGTCAACGCAATCGAAACCGGCAAGTACGACCCGTCGCTGCCGCTGGCGTTCCGGATCGCCGAACTGTTCGAGCTTCCGATCGAGGAAATTTTCGTCTCGCCCAGTCACCGCAGCTCCGGGGCGATCTGAAGCCTCAGGCGGTTTCGGCTTTCGTCCTCACCTTGAGGTCCATCTCGGCGTCGAGCAGCTTCGAGACCGGGCAGTTCGCCTTGGCATCCTCGGCAAGCCGCCGAAGGGTCTCATCGTCGACTCCGGGGACGTCGGCGGTCAGCTCGAGGTCGGAACGGGTGATGCGGAAGCCCTCGCCTTCCCTGTCGAGCTGCACCCGCGCCGTCGTCTCCAGGGTGCCGTCGCTGACGCCTTCCTTCGCCAGCGCGAACGACAAGGCCATGGTGAAGCAGCCGGCGTGCGCGGCCGCGATCAGCTCCTCGGGATTGGTCCCTTTCTCGTCGCCGAAGCGCGTGCCGAACCCGTAGGCCTGGTTGTCGAGGGTTCCGGACTGGGTGCTGAGCCGACCCCTGCCCTCCTTTCCCATGCCCTCGTAGCGGGCGGTTGCAGTGCGTGTGATCATGGCGGCCTCCTCCGACTGGATAACCAGCCCAACGCGCGCACGTTCCGCGCGTCAACCCAGCCGCGGGATCGCGATTCCGGGAGCGGCGAAACGGAACTCGCCCGGGATCGCGACCTTGCGCGACTCCGATTCCGGATAAAGCGGCACGCCCTGATAGCTCAGCTGAGCGGTCGCCCAGGCGTCGCCCGGGCTGCCGCCGACGATGTGCCCGTCCATGACCGCGAGCTGCACCCCGCCGAAATGGGCGGCGACGGCGAAGGTAAATCTGAGTTCGACGCACGGACAGGAGCCAATCGTGATCGCGATCACCGGGTGGAGCTCGCGCGTGAGGTCGTGCTTGCCCAATTCGATCACCGCCCGCTCCCCCGGCGGATGCTTTTTCGGGTCGGCATATTCGGCCAGCAGCCGCGCCTGCGCCCAGCCTTTGGCGAGCACTTCGAGCAGGTCGCAGTCGAGCGCCGTTTTCAAGGCGCCCTGAAGCTCCCCGGCGACATAGTTCCAGGCGAGTCCCATGCCGCCGATATCTTCATTCTCGCACAACGTCTTTTCGGCGAGCTCGCCGACACGGTCGAGCCGATCGGGCAACAGAGCGCTGAGCCTCAGCCCCTCAGCCATGCTGAATCGCGCCCCATTCGAGCCGGGTGCGGATGGTGATCGGCGGCTTGGCCAGCGACAGGCCGGACGCCGAGCCCGAGCCGTCCGCCGGATCGAGCGACGGCGACAGGCCGAGCGCCGCCCTGGTGCGCGCGATTCGGCGGTGCTCCCGGACCTTGTGCGCCGCTGCAAGTGCCGCCGCGACAGCCAAAACGGCAGCGGCGATCAGCAGCCAGGGGATGCGATCCGGTTCGACCGACGGCGCGGCAATCGGCTCGGCAGTCGGCTTGGGAGAAGCCCGCGGCGGCGGCGAAGGTTGGACAGTTGCCGCGACCGGCTCGGGAGCTGCGGCCTCCGGAACGGGCGCCGCCACGACCGGTGGCGAAGGCTGGGCCGGTGGCGCCGGACTCTTGGCCCGCCGCGGTTCCGGAACCGACGCTGCTGGAGGAACGGCGGCGGGGCGAGGCGGGACGCTGACCGCTGGCGGGGCAGGCTCGGTGGCCGGCGCTGGGACTTCGGCCTCGCGGATCGGCGGCGGCTCGGGGACCAGTTCCGCCGGCCTCGGCGCGGGCCGATCGGCCTCCGTAGGCGGCGGCGTCCCCTTTGGCTGGAGCACGACATCCAGCAAGTCGCGAACCAGCTGGTCACGCAGGTCGGGCCGCGGCTCCGTCGGCTGCCTTGGCCGCGGCTGCGTCGGTCGCGGATCTGTCCGGGTTGGCGGTGACGGAGGCGCGTCGGACTTTGGTGGAACCGGCTCGCTCTGCTGGGCGATCGCCGGCGATGCGGCGATGAGCAGGAACGACAGCGTTAGCGCGCGCAACCAGCGGATCATTGGCATCCCCTTGGCCAGATCACCGGCTTTTTTGAGAAAGCTGTCAAGATCGGCTCAACGAG
>CBIHLI010000212.1:0-2751 GCA_966210575.1 uncultured Sphingomonas sp. | reverse complement strand
CTGATCGACATCGCCCGCGCCTTGCGGCTGGCGGCTTTGGAAGGGTCCCACTTCCTCGACAATCCGGCTTCGGCCCGAGTGCTCGAGAAGCTCTGCTTCGAGCCGACCGGGATCGTCGCTCCGCGGCGGAGCTGCGCGCGCGGCTCGGATTCGCCGGCCCG
Organism: uncultured Sphingomonas sp.; assembly: GCA_966210575.1. Lineage (GTDB taxonomy): Bacteria > Pseudomonadota > Alphaproteobacteria > Sphingomonadales > Sphingomonadaceae > Sphingomicrobium. The sequence goes on along the minus strand of CBIHLI010000212.1, from coordinate 2,590 downwards.
ACTGCTTCGGCTAAGGCTGTCGACCGCCGGAGACACGTCGGAAACACTTGCCGCCTAGCGGTGCCCGGCTCCTCGCCGGCGCAGCTTTTCCTTGCGCTTCCGTGGGTTGATGCGCAGTCTTTCGAGCCATGGCGACGGGAGCGAAGGACAAGGCCAAATCCGGCGCGGGCCGACGCCCTGCCTCCCCGGCCCTCGATCCGGCTGCGCTCGACCTGCCGAACCATTTACCGGCCGAGTTCTTCACCGGTCCGGGCATGCTGGCGCTCGCCGACCTGCTGCCGGTGATGGTCGCCTATCTCGACCGAGACTTGAAGTACCGCTTCCTCAACGCAAGCCTCGCCGAATGGCTGGGCCGGCCACGCGCCGACATCCTTGGCCAAACGATCCGCGAATTGCTTGGCGAAACCGCCTGGGCGCATCGCGAGCCATTGCTCCAGGCCACGCTTGCCGGGGAGCCGCAATTGTTCGTCGCGGAGATGGACCACAACAGCCGCGGCAGGGTCGCTGTCCAGGTCCAATATGTGCCGTGGAAGGGCACCGGCGGAAGCATCAACGGGATTGTCATCCTGGTCGCCGACGTCACCGAGCAGCGGTCGGCCGAGCGCGCGCTTCGTGAGAGCGAGGCGCGCTTCAAGCGGATCGCCAACTCGGCGCCGGCGATGATGTGGGTGACCCGGCTCGACCGGGTCCGCGAGTTCGTCAACGACCATTATGTCGAGTTTGTCGGCGGACCCGGGTCGAGCCGGGAAGCCGCCGAAACGCTCGACTGGCGCACGCGAATCCATCCCGACGATCATGACCGGGTCGTCGCGGAGAGCATCGCCGGCGAAGAATCGCGCCAGCCGTTCGCGCTCGAGGCGCGCTACCTTCGCCACGACGGCGAGTTTCGCTGGCTGAGAAGCGTGTCGCAGCCGCGGTTCGGAGCCGACGGCGAGGTGATCGGCTATATTGGCGTCGCCACCGACATCACGCTCGCCAAGGAGGCGGAGCTCGAGCTTAGGCGCCTGGTTGCGGAACGCACCGCCGAGCTCGGCCAGAGCGAGGCCCGCTTCCGCGCTGTGTTCGACGCCGTGCTCGAAGTGCTGGTGCTGCTCGATCCCGACGGAACGATCATCGAGCTCAATCGCAAGCAAGCGGTGTGGCGTGCGGTGAACGCCCGCGACGGGATCGGCCAGAAGATCTGGGATGCGCCAACGCTGAGCGGTTATCCGCAGCACAAGCCATTGCTGAAGCGGGCGATCAAGACGGCCGCCAAAGGCGAGCTGTTCGTCGCCCAGGTGATAATGGAGCGGCCGGGCGTTCCAACCGCCCATCTCGACGTTGCCGTTCAGCCGGTCAGGGACCGCGACGGCAAGGTGATCTACTTGCTGTTCGAAGCGCGCGACATCACCGATCTCAGGGCCGCCCAGGAACAGCTCCGGCAGAGCCAGAAAATGGAAGCGCTCGGCCAGCTGACCGGCGGGATCGCGCATGATTTCAACAATTTGCTGACCGTGGTCGTCGGCGGTCTCGACGTTGTCACCAAGCAAATCGAGAATGCAAAGCTCAAGCGCTATGCGACCAACGCGCTGACCGCGGCCGAGCGCGGGGCAAGGCTGACCGGCCAGCTGCTGGCGTTCAGCAGGGTGCAGCGGCTCGAGGTCCGGCCAATCGAAATCGGCCCGCTCATCCAGAACATGCGGCCGCTGCTGCGCAACGTGCTCGGGCCGGGGATCACCAAGCAGTTCGACCTGAAGGATAGCGGGATGCCGGTGATGGCCGATCCGACCCAGGTCGAGGTCGCGGTCCTCAACCTTGCCATCAACGCGCGCGACGCAATGCCCAATGGCGGCGTGCTCAAGTTCGTCGCGCGCTCGACGAAAGTGGAGGGCGATCCCGAGCTCGACGACGGTGACTATGTCGAATTGTGCATCAGCGACACCGGCACCGGCATGGCCGACGATGTCGCCAGCCGTGCGTTCGAACCGTTCTTCACGACCAAGGAAATCGGCAAGGGCACCGGGCTCGGACTGTCGATGGTTTATGGCATGGCGCGCCAATCGGGCGGCACCGCTCGGATCGATACCGCCCCGGGCCATGGCACCGCGATCAAATTACTCTTCAAGGCCGCCGGGTCGGCGGACGCCTCGGCCGGGGCATCCGATAGCGACGAAACCGAGCCCGCCGAACAGCGCAGCGCCTCGGTGCTGGTCGTCGACGACGATCCCGATGTTCGCGGGTTCATCGCCGAGGCACTCGCCGATGACGGCTATCGGGTGCGCGAGTGCGCCGACGGGCAAACCGCGCTCGGAGAGTTCGCCGCCGAGCGCCCGGACCTCGTCGTCCTCGATTTCGTCATGCCGTCGATGTCGGGTGCCGAGGTCGCCAGCCGGATGCTGAAGGCCGCCCCGCGCCAAAAGATCCTGTTCGTCTCCGGCTACAGCGAAACCAACGCGATCCGGCGGGTCGCGCCGGACTCGCCGATTCTCGCCAAGCCGTTCCGCTCCGAAGCCCTGTCGAAGGCGGTTCGAAAGGCCCTCGGCTAACAGCGCAAGAGCAGCGTCCCTAGATGACGAAATCGCCTTCGGTCAGCGGGGCGGTGAAATTGGCG
>CBIHLI010000211.1:0-2756 GCA_966210575.1 uncultured Sphingomonas sp. | reverse complement strand
CAACGGTAATCCGTTGCGGCGGCGCAGCATGCGCCGGCCCTTTAATTGCTACCGCTGGCCGCCGCGAGCACCGTGATCTGCGGCCCGGTCGACTGCGGGCTCAGCGACGCCTGGGTAACCACCAGGGTCGTCCCCGGCGCGATCACCGAATGGAGATTGGCGGTGAAGGCCGGCGGCAGCCTCAGCTGCTCGATCCCGGCGCCGCCGGCATCCGCGGACCCACCGACCCCGACCGCGATCCAGTGATCCTCCGGCCCGCCGGCATAGGTCAGCACCCTGGTGCCCGAAGCCTGCGGAGCGTCGGCGACCGAGCGGCCGATTTCGACGCCGTTGCGGAGCACCACCGCCTGGCGGTCGGCGGCGGAGACGACGATCGACACCGGGCCCGCCTTCGACGCCGCCGGGTTCCAGGCGAACTGCTGGCCCTGACCCAGCGGGGCGGGCGGGTTGGCGCCGGCCACCGCCGGCTCGAGCAGGCCGGCCGCGGGCCGCCGCACAGGGTCTTGGCGGCCGCCGGCGACGATCACCGTGCCGCCGAGCGATTCGATGCCGAACAGCGCCTTGGCGAACTGCAGCGGCAAATGGATGCAGCCGTGGCTCTCCGGATAGCCGGGAAGGCCGCCGGCATGGAGCGCCACCCCGTCCCAGGTCAGCCGCTCCTGGAACAGCATCGGCGCATCGTTGTACTTGCTGGAATGGTGGTTCGCATCTTTCTGCAGGATCGTGAACACGCCGGTCGGAGTGTCGTGGCCGGGCTTGCCGGACGAGATGGTCGAGACGGCCATTCGGACGCCGTTGCGGTAGACGGTGGCGAGCTGCCGCGTCAGGTCGACATAGACGAGCAGCGGCCCGTGCGGCGCCTCCTCGGGCGCCCACACCCACTGGCCGGGCTTGAGCTTGTCGGGCTGGCCGAGAAGCCCGGCCGGCGCCGACGTCGGCGATCCTTGCGCCAGAGCAGGCGCCAGCGGCGCGGCGGCAAGCAGGAAACCGGCGGCAATCCCGCCCAGCAGAGTCTTCATTCCAATCCCCCCGAAATGCTTCACTGTTTACCGTCGTCGGCGTCCATCACCGTCGCCTGGAGCCCGGTCGACGCGTGGCTGACCGGCGCCTCGGTGACCAGCACCGTCGTTCCCGGAGTGATCACCGAGCGCATGCCGGCGACGAACGCGGCCGGCAAATGCATCTGCTCGACCCGCTCGGTGCTGATGATCTCGGCCGGCCCGGAAGCGAGATCGGCGACCCCGACCTGGATCCATTCCTGGTTCTTGCCGCCGGCGAAGGTCATCACCTGGGTCTCGGTGGTCTCCTGCTGGACGTCGGCATGGGCGCGGCCGATCTCGATGCCGTTGCGAAGCACGACCACCTGCTGGTCGCCGGTCGAGATGATGATCGACACCGGCCCGCTCGGCGACGCGGCGGGATTCCAGGTAAAGGTTCCGGTCGCGGTCAGCACCGTCGTCGGCGCCGGGGTGACTCCGGCCAGCGCCGGCGCAAGCACGCCCGCCGCCGGCCGCTTGACCGGGTCGGAGTGGCCGCCGGCGATCACCACCGTGCCGCCCATCGGCGTCACTTCGAACAATTTCTTGGCGAACTCCATCGGCAGCCGGATGCAGCCGTGGCTGGCGGGGAAGCCGGGCAAATTGCCGGCGTGCATCGCCACGCCCTTCCAGGTCAGCCGCTGCTGATAGGGCATCGGCGCATTGTCGTAGGTGCGCGAGAAATGGTCCTTGTCCTTCTCGAGGATGGTGAACACGCCGGTCGGCGTCGAATAGCCTTCCTTGCCCGACGAGATGGTCGAGACCGCGATCCGGACGCCGTTGCGATAGACGGTGGCGACCTGCCGCGAGAGATCGACGTAGACGAGCACCGGCCCGTCGCGGGCGATCTCCGCCTTCCACACCCAGTGGCCGGGCTTGAGCTTGTCGGCCTGCTTGGCGAACTCGAGCTCGGCCGAGGTCTTGGCGCCCTGCGCCAAGGCCGGCGCCGCCGCCGAAGCCAGCAGCACCGCCGCGGCAATTCCACTCCAGGCTTTCATCATCTCAGCCCCCCTAGGTCGGCCGAGTCATAGCCTTGATCCGGCGCGACAAAAAGTCCGGCTTGAAGCTGGGCCGATCGCGACCCCCGACAGCAACGGCCCGACGCTGCAGCAGCGCAACGTCCCGCCGCGACCACGGGCCGCCGCCCGGAACTTAACCTACGATAAAAGCTGCGGAAACCCTGCCTCCGGAGCCACGTTTCCGCCGTGTTCCCCCCCAACCAACATCAGGAGAAATCCGCCATGACTCGCATCAGCCTTACTGCGTCCATCGCCACGATTGCCCTTGTCGCGGCAGCGCCGGCGCTCGCCAAACCGGGCGGCGGCGACGGAGCCCGCGGCGCGGCTCGCGGCGGCGCGGCAGCCCCGGCCCGCGATATCGGATCGGCGGTTCGCGACGTTGCCCGTTCGGTCAATGACCGCACCAGCGGCGCGATCGACCGCGCCAACGCCAACAGCCTGTCGCGCTCGCCGGCGGATTCCGAAGCGGTCACCGGCACCCGCATTCCGTCGACCAGCATCGATTCGCGGGCCAAGGCCAAGGCAAGCGTCTCGGCCAACGCCAACGCCAGCCTGACCGGCGTCACCACCGGAATGAGCGTCGTCGACTCGAGCGGAGTCGAAGTCGGCACCGTCACCGGCGTCCGCACCGTCGGCAGCGGCAACGTCAAGGCCGTCCAGGTCACGCTCGCCGACGGCTCGGTCATCCTGCTGGCACCGA
>CBIHLI010000210.1:0-2810 GCA_966210575.1 uncultured Sphingomonas sp. | reverse complement strand
GGCGCTCGCGCTCGGCGTCGCGGACCTTCTGGAAGATGACCTGCTTGGCGGCCTGCGCGGCGATCCGGCCGAACTCGATCGGCGGCAGCGGGTCGACGATGAAGTCGCCGAGCTTGGCGCTCTTGTCGAGCTTCTGCGCGCCCTTGACGTCGACCTGCTTGAAATGATCCTCGGGCTCCTCGACCACTTCGAGGACGCGCCACAGGCGAAGCTCGCCGGTGTTCTGGTCGAGCTTGGCGCGGATGTCGTTCTCTGCGCCATAGCGGGCGCGGGCGGCGCGCTGGATCGCATCTTCCATCGCCTCGATGACGATCGCCTTGTCGATCAGCTTTTCGCGAGCGACGGCGTCGGCGATCGCCAGCAGCTCGGCCTTGTTTGCAGTCGGTGCCGCGGGTGCTGCGGTAGCCATGGTCGTCAACCTTCCGTTTTGATGAGGTCCGCCCCTTCTGTGCTGAGCGGAGTAGTGGCTTTGATCAGTTCGTCGGTAAGCAGGAGCTTGGCCGACGCGATGTCTTCAATAGCGATTTCGCGAGCGCCTGCCGCCGTTGTCAGGAGGACGACGTCACCGTCGATTCCTTCGATGCGTCCCGACAGCTGCTTGGGTGGCTGGCGGGTTTCGACCAGCTTCAAGCGCGCCTGATGGCCCTTCCAGTCCGCGTAATCGCGCGGCCGCGTAAGCGGGCGGTCGATCCCGGGCGAGCTGACTTCCAGCCGGTATGAGCCTTCGATCGGGTCGGCGGCATCGAACAGCTCCGACAGCCGGCGAGAGATGCGCTCGCAATCGCCAAGGTCGAGCTGGCGGGTATCGGGCCGCTCGGCCATCACCTGCAAAGTCGGGTCGGACGTGCCGCCGATCATCGCCACGCGCACGAGATCGTAGCCGAGCGTCTTGAGCTCCGGCTCGATCAATCCTGTCAACGCGGCAATGTCAGCAGCCATTCGCGATCCTGAAATCCAAACACCCCTCGGACCGGCCCCGGCAGGGGACCAGCCTCAGCATCAATGACGATGTCGAGGAGAGACGGCGATATAGGCTCGTCGAGGGCGCGGCGCAAGCGACGTCAGTGGTCCGGCCGAAGCGCCCGATCCTCCTCGCGGATCCGGATCGTCAAGACGGCGGCGTTGAGGATGGAAAAGACCAACGCCACCCACGGCAGGCCGAACACCAGCGGCAACACCGCGATCTCGCCGATCACCACCCAATAATTGGGGTGATTGAGGAAGCGGTACGGGCCTTCCTCCACCAGCGGCGCATCGGGAAGAACGATGATCCGAGTGGTCCAGCGCGGCCCAAGGGTCGCGATCACCCAGAAGCGGGCGAGCAGCAGAAGCACGAACATCGCCAGCCAGAACGCGTCGACCGGACGATCGGTCGCCAGCAGCCACAAAGTGATCAACCAGGCGGCATGAACCGCGACGATCAACGGATAATGCCCGGCTCCATGTTCGCGCGCGCCTTGGGCAAGCAGCCGGTTTGTGTTGGCGCGGGAGAGCAAAAGCTCGAGCAATCGCTCGGCGGTGACGAACGCCAGGATGGCGACGGCAATCCAGTTCATGGTGCCTCCAACAGCAACCCGGCGCAGGTGAAGCCGGGCCCGAAGGCGGTCATCATCACCCGCTTCGGAAGCCCTTGCTCGATCAGCCGTTCGAGCACGAACAGCACTGTCGGCGCGCTCATGTTGCCGTGATCGTGGAGCACTTCGCGCTCGAGGTTGAGCTCGCCCTGAGGGAGGTCGAGCGCGGCTTCGATCGCGTCGATCACTTTTACCCCGCCGGGGTGGCAGCAGAAGCGGTCGATGTCGTCGCGGGCGCGGCCAAGGCCGGCGAGCATTTCGTCCACCGCGGACTGCAGATTCTCCTCGATGAACGGCGGAATGGCGCGGTCGAAGACCACGGCGAGGCCCGGGTCCTCGACGTCCCAGCCCATGATCCGCTGGGTGTCCGGCCACAATTTCTCGGCGGCGCCGGCGATCCGGGCGAGGCTGTGACTGCCGGCGCTGACGACCGCTGCCGCGGCTCCGTCGCCGAACAAGGCGGTGGCGACGATCGCCGCCGGGTCGTCGCTGTCGAGGCGGATCGAAATCGAGCAGGTTTCGACGGTGACCATCAGCCAGTTGGTGCCCGGCTCGGCGCCAGCCAATCGAGCGGCGGTGGCGAGGCCGGAAATTCCGCCTGCGCAACCGAGACCGAACATCGGCAGTCGCCGGACGTCGCCGCGCAGCCCGAGGCGCGGCCCAACGCGCGCTTCCAGGCTGGGCGTGGCGATGCCGGTGGTCGAAACCGTCACGACCCCGTCGATCTGGCTTGCGCTCAGGCCCGCCTTTTCGATCGCTTTGGCCGCGGCCTCCTCGAACAGCTGTTCGGCAGCCTGCAGATAAAGAGCATTGCGGTCGCGCCAGCCGTGCGGCTGCTCATTCCAGTTGACCGGAGCGACGATGTTGCGCCGGGCGATACCGGCATTGTCAAAGACTCCGGCGAGGCGATCGAACAACGCCTTGCTGCCGCCGAACGCGCGGCGGGCCGCAGCCTTCGCATAATCCTGCTCGACCACCCGCGGCGGGACGGCGGTGGCAAGCGATAAAAGGCTGCACGGCTGCACTTGGGAGCCTATCTCCAGCCGGCTCGTTTGCCGGACGCGATGAAAGGTCAATGTGGATGAGCCTGCGCTTATTGCAAGCAACGCTTCTTTTGACGGTCGCCGCATGTGGCTCGCCGGGCCCGTCGGAGGCCCAGCCCAACAACGACGCGAGCGCTCCAACCGGCGACGGCGGGCGTCCGTTCGCAATCGCTCAAGTGATGGACTTTGGAAC
>CBIHLI010000209.1:0-2843 GCA_966210575.1 uncultured Sphingomonas sp. | reverse complement strand
GCTCGGCTAGGCGCCGACTCCGCTTGAACTAAGCTGAAGCAGGTTGGATGGTCGGTCCATGGCGGCCGACCATCTGCTTGCGATCGACCAGGGGACGACTTCCACCCGAGCGATCCTGTTCGATCGCGAGGCGCGGCTGGTCGCGTCGGCCCAGCGTGAGCTGAAGCAGCATTATCCGCAGATCGGCTGGGTCGAGCACGATCCCGAGGACATTTGGAACGACGCGCTCGCGGTCTCGCTCGAGGCGCTGGCCCAAAGCGGAGTCGATCTGTCGCGAGTGGCGGCGATCGGCATCACCAACCAGCGCGAGACGGTGCTGGTCTGGAACCGCAAGACTGGCGTGCCGATCCACCGGGCGATCGTCTGGCAGGACCGGCGCACAGCCGACAGGTGCGCCGAGCTCAAGGCGAGCGGAGCGCAAGCCGAAGTGACGGCGAAGACCGGGCTCGTTCTTGATCCCTATTTCTCGGCCACGAAGCTCGCCTGGCTGCTCGACAACGTTGCCGGCGCCCGAGCGGCCGCCGAACGCGGCGAGCTCGCCTTCGGGACCGTCGACAGCTTCCTACTGTGGCGGCTGACCGGCGGAGCGGTGCACGCCACCGACGCGACCAACGCATCGCGGACCTCGCTCTACGACATCCGCGAGCAGCACTGGGACCCCGACCTCTGCCGGCTGTTCCACGTCCCTGAAGCGATGCTTCCCGAGGTGCGCGACACCGCGGGCAACTTCGGGGTTACCGCTTCTGGGCTGTTCGACCGGCAGATCCCGATCGGCGGCATGGCCGGCGACCAGCAGGCCGCGCTGATCGGCCAGGCCTGTTTCGAACCGGGCATGGCGAAGGCTACCTACGGGACTGGTGGCTTTCTTCTGGTCAACACCGGCGGCGGGGCGATTGCGTCGACGAGCGGCTTGCTCACCACCATCGCCTACCGGCTGGACGGCGAGACCGTTTATGCGCTCGAAGGGTCGATCTTCGTCGCCGGAGCCGCGATCCAATGGCTGCGCGACGGGCTCGGGATCATCTCGGCGGCGTCGGAGACCGATGCGCTGGCGGCGGCAATTCCTGACAGCCACGGAATCTACATGGTCCCCGCGTTCGTCGGGCTCGGAGCGCCGCATTGGGACGCGGAGGCGCGCGGCGCCATTTTCGGCCTTACGCTCGATTCCACCGGCGCGCATCTGGCGCGGGCCGCGCTCGAGGCCGCGGCCTATCAGACCTTCGACCTGGTCGAGGCGATGACCGCCGACGGCTGCGCCGCGCCGGCCGACTTGCGGGTCGACGGCGGAATGGCGGCCAACGGCTGGCTCTGCCAGTTCCTCGCCGACATTTTGCAGGTTCGCGTTCAGCGGCCGCTCAATGTCGAGACGACGGCGCTCGGCGCCGCTTTCCTCGCCGGCCTGGCGACCGGCGTGTGGTCGAACAGGGACGAAGTCTCAAGGACCTGGGCCCCGCAAGACGAGTTCACGGCGGCGATGGGCCCAGGGCGCCGAAAGCAGCTTCTGGACGGCTGGCGCGATGCCGTCGAGCGCACCAAGACCGCTGGACAGCGGCCGTAGGCGCAGGCAGGCTGGCTGCTCGATCCGGGGGGAGCCGCTTGTGAAGATGCACCACTTACCCAAGCCTCCCGGCAATTGGCGCGAGTTCCTGATCGAGATTGCCGTAATCGTCCTTGGCGTCGGGGTCGCGCTGGGGGCCGAGGAGCTGATCAGCGATTATCACGCCAACAAGGAAGTCGCGACCGTCCAGGAGAGCCTCAACGATGAGCTCGACGACTCGCTGTTCGCCTCGCTCGAGCGGATCAAGTTCGCCGGGTGCCAGACGCGTGCGCTCGACCGACTTGATGCGCTTGCTCATGAATCCGAGGGCCGGTCGGTCGGCAGGCTGCCGGCATCACCGATGCGGCTGTGGGGTTCGGCCGCCTGGGACGCAGCCGTGGCCTCCGGAATTGTCGAGGAAATGCCGCACGACGACCGGCATGCCTACGCCCAGCTGTTCAGCGTCGTCCGGACGATGAAGGACTGGAACACGCGCGAGCGGGAGCTGTGGGCGATCGTCCGCGCCTATGAGCGGCGAGCCCCGGCAACCGAAGATTCGCGCCACCGCTTCGCCGAAGCCGTCTCGCAGTTGCGGTCGCTGAACGGCGTCATGACCCTCGCCGCGAGGCAGTTCGTCGAGACTGCCAAGCCGTTGAACTTGCGGCTTGCGCCGGCCGACGTCGCCGAGCTTCGCGAGCCGCTCGACTGTCCGGCGCAATAGCGGCTGGCGGGCAGCGGCGCTCGCCACTAGAGCGGCGCCATGACCGACTTCGCGCCGCTCCTCGTCGCCGATCGCGGGCAGAAGGCCCGCCCGATCCACCTCGTCGACAAGCATAGTTTTGCCGACTGGGTTAAAAGCCGCCCGGCCGAGGACCGCGCCCTGCTCGACGCGCATCGGTTCGACGGCAAGACCGGCTATGCCACCGTCATCCTGCCGCGCCCGGGCGGCGAGTTCGAGATCGTCAGCGCGGTCGCCGATGTGAAGGCGCTGTCGCCGTGGTGCATGGCCAAGCTTCCCGACGTGCTTCCCGAAGGCCTCTACCGCCTCGCTGACGGGACGCCGGGCAAGGCCATGCTCGGCTGGCTGCTCGCCCAGCACCGCTTCGACGACTATCGGAGCAAGCCGGAAGATGCCGAGCGCGGGCCGAGAATCCTGGTCACGGCCGAAGCCGCGCTGGTCGAGCCGACGGTCCGCCTTGCCCGGCGTCCCGTCCGCGAGGCGGTAGAGGCCTTCGGGAAGCACGTCGGGAACCGTGGCCATGCACCACGGCGACAGCGCCGTCACATCGGCGACCGCGCTGACGAT
>CBIHLI010000208.1:0-2854 GCA_966210575.1 uncultured Sphingomonas sp. | reverse complement strand
GCGGGACCGTGCACCTCTACCCGCTTCTTCGTCCGTTGCTCTTCGCGCTCGGCCCCGAGACCGCGCATCGCGTTACGCTCAAGGCGCTGAAGCTGCTGCCGCTGCATTCGCCGCATTTGCCGGAGACTCTCAAGTCGACTGTCGCCGGGATCGATTTCCCGTCGCCGGTGGGCCTCGCGGCCGGGTTCGACAAGGACGCCGAAGTTGCGGCGGAAATGCTGACTCTCGGCTTCGGCTTCGTCGAAGTCGGGACGCTGACCCCGCGGCCGCAAGCCGGCAACCCGAAGCCGCGGCTGTTCCGGCTGGCCGAGGACCGCGCAATCATCAACCGCATGGGGTTCAACAATCGAGGCCAGGCCGAGGCGTTCATGCGGCTCGAAGGCGTCAATCGCGCCGGCGGGCCGATCGGAGTCAATATCGGCGCCAACAAGGATAGCCCCGACCGGGTCGGCGACTATGTCTCGGGAGTCCAGGCGATGAGCGCGGTCGCCGAATATTTGACCGTCAACATCAGCTCGCCCAACACGCCCGGGCTCCGCGCGCTCCAGGAGCAAGGCGCGCTCGATACGCTGCTGTCGGCGATTGCCGGGGCCCGGCCGCCGAAGGGGCCGCCGATCTTCCTGAAAGTTGCGCCCGACCTCGAGCCAGGCGACCCCGAGCGGATTGTCCGGGCGGCGATCGACAACGGCATCGACGCGCTGATCGTCGCCAACACCACCGTGTCGCGGCCGCCGCTCAAGTCAGGCTTTGCGGGCGAGCAGGGCGGGCTTTCGGGCGAGCCGCTCAAGCCGCTGGCGCTCGACGCTTTGCGTGCTTTCCGAAGCGCCAGCGGCGGCGCTCTGCCGCTGATCGGCTGCGGCGGGATCGCCAATGCCGACGACGCCTGGGAGCGGATCCTGGCCGGTGCCTCACTGGTCCAGCTCTACACCGCCATGGTCTACCAAGGGGCGCACGTCGCCCGGCGAATCGCCTTCGGGCTGGCGCGCAAGCTGGACCAGTCCGGTCATGCGAGCATCGCCGAGGCGGTGGGGGCAGGCACCTAGCCGGGCGGGAACACCAGGACGACACCCTCGCGGCGCGGGTCATAGCCGCCGTCGACCCGGCCATTGCGGATCAGCACACCGTGCACCCCCGAATCCTCGCCCTGGCCCGGTTCCAGTGCGATTCCCTTGGCACGCAGCCCTTCCAGTACCTGCGGCGCAAACCTGGTGACCTCGCCCTGGAAGTTCGCACCGCGAGCGACGAGGTTCGGGGTGGCGAGCGCCTGCTGCATCGGCAGGTTCCAGTCGACCGCCGCGACCAGCGACTTGGCGACGAAAGCGAGGATCGCATTGCCGCCCGCCGAGCCGATCGCGCCGGCGAACTCGCCGTCCGGAGTCAGCAGGATCGTCGGCACCATTGACGAGCGCGGCTTCTTGCCGGGAGCGACCGCATTGGCCGCCGGCCGCCCGTCCTTGCCGGTCGGGCTGAACGAGAAATCGGTCAGCTGATTGTTGAGGAAGAAGCCGTCTACCATCCGGCCGCTGCCGAAGATCGATTCGACCGTGGTCGTCATCGACACGACATTGCCTCGGGCGTCGCGGACGATGAAGTGCGAGGTGCCGGCCGGCTCGAGCGTCTTGTCGGCGGTGACGGCCGGAGCGCCAGCCGGAACTCCGGGCTGCGGCGGCGGGCCTGCGGTCGCTCCGATTAGCTTGGCGCGCTGGGCAATATAGGCGGGATCGAGCAGGCCCTCGACGGGCACGCGCACGAACGCCGGATCGCCGACATATTGGTCGCGGTCGGCGTACATGATCCGGCTCGCCTCGGCGAACAGGAACCAGGCTTGCGGGTCGTTCGGCCCGCGCTGGGCGATGTCGGTGGTTTCGAGCAGCTTCATCAGCTCGATCAGGCCGACTCCGCTCGACGGCGGCGGCGGGACGCACAGCAGATAGACGCGCCAGGAGCGGCACAAAGGCTCGCGCTTGACGGGCCGGTAGCTGGCGAGGTCGGCGAGTGTCATCGATCCGCCGAGCGGGCCGGCGCGAGTCCGTTCGACGATCCTGGCGGCGGTCGAACCGGTGTAGAGCGCTGCCGGGCCCTGCGCCGCGAGGCGGGCGACAAATTCGGCATAAGCCGGGTTGCGCAGCCTGTCTCCGGCGTCGAGCAGGGTTCCGTCGGACTTCGAGAAATAGGCGCGGGCATCGGGTGCCGAAGCCTGCGGCGCGTGGCTGCGGATCATTCGCGCAAGGCGTGGGCTCACGGCGAACCCCTCGCTCGCGGTCCGTTGCGCCCCTCCGAACAGGCTCGACCAGGCAAGCTTGCCATGTTCGCCATGGGCCGCGGCAAGCGCCGCCACGGCACCGGGAACGCCGGTGGCGCGTCCGGAGAGGACGGCTTCGCGGAACGGAAGCGGCGTTCCGTCGGCTTTGATGAACATCGTCGAGGTCGCCTGGGCCGGCGCAACCTCGCGGCCGTCGTAGATGGTGATCCGCTCGCTCGCGGCGTCGTAGTAATTGATGAAGGCGCCGCCGCCGACGCCGGAGCTTTGCGGCTCGACCAGCGACAGCATCGCCTGCACGGCGATGGCCGCGTCGATCGCGCTGCCGCCGCGCTTCAGAACCTCCAGCCCCGCATTGGCGGCGAGCGGGTTGGCGGCGATCACGAACGGTTCGACAATCGCCGGCGCTTCAGCGATCGCTGCGGGCGGCGCCGCCGGAGCCGTTGCGCAGCTCAGCAGGGTAACGGCGGCCGCAACCCCGGCCAGTCTTTTCAGAAGATGCATGACCGGAGCGCCTAACGAAACCGGCGGGATGCGTCCACGCTGGCGCTCAGCGACCGTTTGGCTAAAAGTCCGCGCCCCGGGGAGAAGCTA
>CBIHLI010000207.1:0-2903 GCA_966210575.1 uncultured Sphingomonas sp. | reverse complement strand
GGCCATTACGCTGGCGCTGCTGCTCGGGGTTTCCGGGTGCGGCGGCGATCAGCCCGGCAACCAGCAGCAGGGCCGCGCCGCCGGCCAGGCGGCTCCGGCCGGCTCCGACCAGGCGCTGACGCCGATGGCCGAGCGGGTCGCGGTGATTGGCCTGTTGAACAAGCGCAACGGGATCGTCCGCGACTTCACCTTGAAGCCCGGCCAAGCCGTTCGGCTGAAGGATGCGACCGTCCGCCTGCTGGCCTGCGAGAGCACCGCGCCGTGGGAAAGCGAGAAGCTGACCGGCGCCTTCGTCCAGCTCGACGTCAAGGGCAGCGACAATCGCTGGCGGCGCGCCTTTTCGGGCTGGCTGTACAAGGAATCGCCGTCGCTGAACGTCGTTCAGCACCCGGTCTATGACGTCTGGCCCAAGAGCTGCGCGATGACTTTCCCGGCGGGGCCACCCGCCCCGGCGGCACCGGCGGCTTCGAGCAGCCGATCGAGCGCCGAGAGGTCGCCCGCGGACCAGGCGCCGGTTTCCGACGAGCCGGCGGAGGAGCCCGCGCCGGCCCCGGAATCGCCGCCGCCGAGCGCCGCCGACAGCAACGCGACGTAGCGGTCGCGCGGCACCGCGATCGCCCCCAGCGAGGCGAGGTGGTCGGTCATGAACTGGCAGTCGAGCAGGGCGTAGCCGCCGGCCTTCAAGCGGGCGACGAGCCAGGCGAGCGCCACTTTCGACGCGTCGGTCGCGCGGCTGAACATGCTTTCGCCGAAGAAGGCGCGGCCGAGCTTGACGCCATAGACGCCGCCGACCAGCTCGCCCGCTTTATCCCAGACCTCGACCGAGTGGGCGTGGCCGAGCCGGTGCAAGGCGAGCATCGCCCGCTCGATGTCGGCGTTGATCCAGGTCTCCTCGCGCTCGGCGCAGGCGCTGATGACGCCAGCGAAATCGCGGTCGAGAGTCGCGGCGAACCGGTCCGAAATCAGGGTCCGGCGAAGCGACCTCGAGACGTGGAAGCCGTCGATCGGGATGATTGCGCGCATCCGCGGCTCGACCCAGAAGATTTCATCCGACTGGCGGCTGTCGGCCATCGGGAAGATGCCCATCGCATAGCCCTGAAGCAGCAGGCGCGGGTCGAGCATGGCCACCTGCGCGGAATTACAGGATTTCGCGGACCTTGTCCTGCGGGCGGCACAGGCGGACGCCTTTTTCAGTCTCGACCAGCGGCCGCTCGATCAGGATCGGGTGCTCGATCATCGCGTCCAATATGGTGTCGTCGTCGACGTCCGGTGCGGTCAGGCCGAGCTCGGCAGCCAGCGGCTCTTTCGCCCGCAGCCCTTCGCGCGGGCTGATCCCGGCGCGCTCATAGATCGCCTTGAGCTCGTCGCGGGTAGGCGGATCCTGCAAATATTCGCGAATCCAGACGTCGACGCCTTCGTCGCGAAGGATCTCGAGCGTCTTGCGCGACGTACCGCACATGGGGTTATGGAAAATCGTTGCTTTGGCGAAACGGTTCATCGTACCGACAGCAGTTGTTCGATAGCTCGTTCTTCCTGCAACCGCGGGGCCCGGTCAAGCATTGTCGCGAGACCGGAACGATACGCTTCCAGCGTCGTTTCGGGGGCTGTGACATTTGCACCGTCGCCGGGGGGACCTGGGACCCGGGGCATTGTCCAGTTAATCAACTACGGGAGAAAGACGATGCGGAAATCCATGTTGGCCCTGATGCTGGCCGGAACGGCGTCGCTTGCGGCGTGCGCAAGCAACCCGCGCGTGGCCGAAGGCGCGGGCGCTGGCGCACTTGGCGGCGCGGCGGTCGGCGCGGTCGTGCCGGGCGTGAGCGTGGTCGAAGGCGCGATCGCCGGTGGCGTGATCGGCGGCCTGGCCGGAGCGATCTGGTCCGACCAGAACGGCGACGGCTACGTCGACGGCTATACCTATAATGGCCAATATTATGCCGGTACTCCGGCGGGCTATGATCCGACCCTCGGACGGGTTGCGACCGGCGCCGTCGCCGGCGCCGCTCTTGGCGCAGCCGCGGGCGCGGTGATCCCGGGCGTCAGCATCCTTCAGGGTGCGGTGATCGGCGCTGCCGTCGGCGGTCTCGCCGGCGCGGTCTGGGCCGATTCCAACAACGACGGTCAGGTCGATGGCTATATCTACAATGGCCAATATTATCAGGGTGCCCCGCCTGCGGGGTCGACCGCTCCGGCGCCGATGCCGGTGCAGAGCGGTGAGCGCGGATAAGTCGAACCTTGTGACGAGTCTGCGTGAAGCGCGCACCGGCCGGCGGCCGGTGCGCCCGCTCTTCCTGATTGCCGGCGCCGTTGCAGTCCTCGCTGCGGCGCCGGTTTCTTTGCCGGCTCCGGCCGAGGCCAAAGCGGCGTCGGTCGCTCGCGGCCAAAGCGTCGACGATTTCTACGAGGCGCGTCAGGGCCGCTTGCTGTGGTTCCAGGCGGGCCAGCCGAATATCGCCGCGCAGCAGCTGGTCAGCCTCATTGCTACCGCCGACCATGACGGGCTCGACCCGGGCAAGTACCGGGTCAAGGCGCTGACGAAGGCGCTACGCAACGCCGCCGGAGGCGATTCCGGCGACGCCCGCAAGGCCCACCGGATGCGGAGCAAGGCGTTCGTCGACTATGCGCGCGACCTGCGCGATGCCCCGGCCGCGGGAATGCAGTACGCCGACCCGCGGCTGCAAGCCGGGCCGCCGTCGCCGAGCACGCTGCTGGCGATGGCCGCGGCGGCGCCGTCGCTGGCCGAGTTCATGCGCTCGATGGGCTGGATGAACCCCAATTACGCGCCGCTGAGGCGGGCGCTGGTGTCGGGCAATTACCGGACCGAGCGCCAGCGCGACCTCATCCGAATCAACCTGCAGCGGGCGCGCGTGCTGCCCGCTGCTTTCCCGCGCTACGTGATCGTC
>CBIHLI010000206.1:0-2919 GCA_966210575.1 uncultured Sphingomonas sp. | reverse complement strand
ATTCAGCTCGGCCCGTGCCGCGTCGATGTCCTTGCCGGCGACCGCGCCCGGAATTCACGCCGCCGATCATCTTCAGCCGCGATTCGCGCGACCGGCTGGTGTTCATGGTCGAAGCGATCCCGACCCAGGCGGCGAAGCTGATGCCCGGACTTCCGGTCGACGTCGAACCGCTGCCCGGCGACTGACGATGCCGCTGGCGATCGATGTCCACGACCTCAGCAAGAGCTTCGGCCCGGTGCGCGCGGTCAAGGATGTCGCCATCCAGGTCGAGCAAGGCCACATCACCGGCTTCCTCGGCCCCAACGGCTCCGGCAAGACGACGACCTTGCGGATGCTGTGCGGGCTGCTGACGCCTGACAGCGGATCGGGCACGGTGCTCGGCCTCGAATTCCCGCGCGAGGCGGCGGCGATCAAGCGCCAGACCGGCTACATGACCCAGCGCTTCTCGCTCTACGAAGACCTGACGATCGAGGAGAACCTGGCCTTCATCGCCCGGGTCTATGGCCTCGAGCATGTTGCCGCCCGGGTCGATGAGAGCCTCGAAAAGCTCGGGCTCCAGCATCGCCGCAAGCAGCTCGCCGGCCAATTGTCGGGCGGCTGGAAGCAGCGGCTGGCGCTCGCCGCGGCGGTCATGCACGAACCCCGGCTGCTGCTGCTCGACGAGCCGACGGCGGGAGTCGACCCGCAGGCGCGCCGCGATTTCTGGGATGAGATCCATCGCCTCGCCGACGAGGGCATGACCGTGCTGGTTTCGACCCATTATATGGACGAGGCCGAGCGCTGCCACGACATCGCCTACATCTTCGCCGGCGAACTAATCGCCCGCGGCACCGCCGAGGAGGTGATCGCCGAAAGCCGGCTGGTCACGTTCGAGGCCGAAGGCGGACGCGCCGACCGGCTCGGTCGCGAGCTTGCCGGCAAGCCGGGAGTCGAGATGGTCGCCCCGTTCGGCGCCGCGCTGCACGTCAGCGGCACCGATCGGGCCAAGCTCGAGCAGGCAATCCGGCCGTTCCGCCGCGAGCCCTACCATTGGAAAGAGGTGGCGCCGAGCCTGGAGGACGTGTTCATCCACCTGATGCGCGAGGCCGGCGCCCGGAGCACGGTGGACGAAGCGGCATGATGGGGCTGTCGCTCTCGCGTATCTTCGCGGTGCTTTCGAAGGAGTTCATCCAGCTCCTGCGCGACCGGCTGTCCTACGGGATGATCATCGGCATCCCGATCTTCCAGCTGCTGCTGTTCGGCTATGCGATCAACACCGACCCCAAGCATCTGCCGACCGCGGTCCTGGTGCAGGACCAGGGCGCCTTTTCGCGGTCGGTTCTCGGCGCGTTGCAGCGCAGCGAGTATTTCGCGATCGACCATGTCGCCCGCTCGCCCGCCGAGATGGATGCACTGATCGAGCGCGGCGCCATCCAGTTCGCGATTACCATCCCCGGCGATTTCACCCGCCGGGTCGTCCGCCGCGACAACCCGCAGATCCTGGTCGAGACCGACGCAGCGGATCCTGCCGCAACCGGGCCGGCGGTCGCCGCCCTCGCCGCCCTTCCCCAAAACGCCTTGATGCATGACTTGACGGGCCAGCTTGCGAGCGTCGCAAGCACCGCGCAGCCGTTCGAAGTGATCGTCCAGCGCCGCTACAATCCCGAGAGCATCACCGCCTACAATATCGTTCCGGGCCTGCTCGCCACGATCCTCACGATCACGCTGGTGATGATGACGGCGCTCGGCATGACCCGCGAAGCCGAGCGCGGGACGATGGAGACGCTGTTGGCAACGCCACTGCGGCCGCTCGAGGTGATGGTCGGCAAATTGGCGCCCTATGTGCTGGTCGGGATTATCCAGGCGACGGTGATCATCGTCATGGCCCGGCTGCTGTTCGGGGTGCCGATGGCGGGCGGCTGGCCGGCACTCATTCTCGGCCTGCTCCTGTTCATCATCGGCAGCCTGAGCCTCGGATTCCTGGTCTCGACCGTAGCCCGCAACCAACTTCAGGCGATGCAGATGGCGGTTTTCTATCGGCTGCCGTCGATCTTGCTGACCGGCTTCCTGTTCCCGTTCCGCGGGATGCCCGAATGGGCGCAATGGCTGGGGACGATCATTCCGGTCACCCACATGCTGCGCATCGTCCGCGGCGCGATGCTCAAGGGCGTCGGGATTGCCGAGGCCCTGCCGAGCCTCGCCGCGCTGACGCTGTTCGTCGTCATCGTCGCCGCGCTGGCGGTGAAGCAATACCGGACGACCCTGGACTAGTCGCCGATCTCCCTGGTCAGGAACGCCCAGAGCAAGGCGGCGCGCATCGCATCCTCGCTGCGGTCGGCGCCCACCGAGTGACCGCCTTCGGTATATTCGTGGTAGTAGACGCGATTGCCGCCGGCTTTCAGCTTCGCGGCCATCTTGCGGGCGTGGCCGGGGTGGACCCTGTCGTCCTTGGTCGAAAGATAGATGAACAGCGGCGGGTAGCGGACGCCAGGCCGGACGTTCTGATAGGGCGAATATCTCGACATGAACGCCCAGTCCTCGGGTTTGTCGGGGTCGCCATATTCGTCGATCCACGAGGCGCCGGCCGACAGATGCGAATAGCGCTTCATGTCGAACAGCGGCGAACCGGCGATGACCGCTCCGTAGAGGTCGGGCCGCTGCGTCATCGCCGCGCCGACCAGCACGCCGCCGTTGGACCGGCCGGAGATCGCGATTTTGCCCTTCGTCGACAGCCCCGTGCGGACCAGGTTTTCGGCGACGGCGTGGAGGTCGTCGAAGCTGTTCTGGCGCTTCTCGCGCAGCGCGGCCTTGTGCCAGTCGGGGCCATATTCGCCGCCGCCGCGGATGTTGGCGAGCACGAAGGCGCCGCCGTCCTCGACGAAGAACAGGCCGAGCGGCCCGGAGCGGTAAGGCTGACCCGTCAGATAGGTCGGAGTCTGG
>CBIHLI010000205.1:0-2945 GCA_966210575.1 uncultured Sphingomonas sp. | reverse complement strand
GCGGCGCCTACATGCAGGTCGAGATGAAGAACCTCATCGACGGCCGCAAGACCAATGTCCGCTTCCGCAGCGCCGAGACGGTTGAGCGGGTGCGGCTCGACACCAAGGATTTCCAGTATCTCTACCACGACGGCGACATGCTCGTGTTCATGGACAAGGACACCTATGAGCAGGTGTCGCTGCCCGAAGATTTGATCGGCGAGCCCGCC
This sequence comes from uncultured Sphingomonas sp., assembly GCA_966210575.1. Lineage (GTDB taxonomy): Bacteria > Pseudomonadota > Alphaproteobacteria > Sphingomonadales > Sphingomonadaceae > Sphingomicrobium. Next base: position 2,736 of record CBIHLI010000205.1, on the reverse strand, counting down.
GCCTTCCTCCAGGACGGCATGGACGTGGTCATGGAGCTCTACAACGAGCGGCCAATCTCGGTTCAGCTGCCCGACCAGATCGAGGCGACGATCGTCGAGGCGGACGCGGTGGTGAAAGGCCAGACCGCCTCGTCGAGCTACAAGCCGGCGGTGCTCGATAATGGCGTCCGGGTGATGGTCCCGCCGCACATCGCCAGCGGAACCCGAATCGTCGTCGATCCGTACACGCAAGAATATGTCCGCCGCGCGGACTAGCTGAATGGTCTCACATTCCGGCCTGATCACCGTCATGCAGCGCGCCGTCCGCAAGGCGGCGCCGCGGCTTCGGCGTGATTACAACGAGGTCGAGCAGCTTCAGGTCAGCCGCAAGGGGCCGGCCGACTTCGTGTCGATGGCCGACAAGCGCGCCGAGCAGACGATCGTCGACGAGCTTCGCAACGCACGGCCCGACTGGGGGCTGGTGCTCGAAGAAGGCGGCGAGATCGAAGGCAATCCGGCAAAGCCGCGCTGGATCGTCGATCCGCTCGACGGGACCACCAACTTCCTCCACGGAATTCCGCATTTCGCGATCTCGATCGCCGTCGAGGAGAAGCGCCCCGACGGGCGCGGCGAGATCAGCCACGGAATGGTCTACCAGCCGCTGACCGACGAGGAATATTGGGCGGAAAAGGGGCGGGGCGCCTGGCTCAATGCCCGGCGCCTACGCGTTTCGGCGCGTCGCCACTTGCTCGAAACCGTGATTGGCACCGGAATTCCCCATTGCGGCCGCGGAACTCCGGAAAGCTGGGCCAAAATCTATGCGGCGGTGGCGCCCGAGGTTTCCGGCATCCGCCGCTTCGGCTCGGCGGCGCTCGACCTTGCCTGGGTCGCGGCCGGGCGGATGGACGGCTTCTGGGAGGACGACCTCGACATCTGGGACACCGCCGCGGGCGTGATCCTGGTCTAGGAAGCGGGCGGCTTCGTCACCGACTATCGCGGCTCCGACCGGTCGTTCGAGCGGCGCGAATATGTCGCTGCTTCGGGCGCCATCCACAGCAAGCTGCAGAAGCTCGTCGCGGGAGCGGTCAGGGGCTGATCCAGCACCTCAGTTGGAATAGCCGATGTGCTTCTCGAACTGCCTGAGCGCGCTCGTCCAAAATTCGATATTGTCGATGAACAGCTCGGAAGACACACCGCCGTCGTCGAGATCGACGTCCATCTCGAGGATCGGATCGTTTTCCTTGTCCAGATAAGCGCGGCCGAACCGCTGCGTGCGGTTCCAGTTGTTCATGGTGTCCAGCGGCAGCGGCTTGTCGAAGTCATAGCCCGCGTGAAACTGAATGGTCGCGCACTGGCTGTGATTGGTGCAATTGTAGAAAAGCACCTGGTAAGTCGTGCCGTTATAGGCGCTCTTGATCATCGGATCACCGGTGGAGTCGGTTGCCAGCTCCGCCTTGTATCCCGCCTTTTGCATCGTGCTGAGGACGGTCTGGGGATCCTGGGCCCGGATCATCTGCGCCGGTGCAGCCGCCGCCGCACCCGAAGCGAGCGCCGCGAACGCCATGAATGCCTGGTAATTCATCGATTTTCCCCCTCGAATGCCCGTGGCAAAGCTGCGGCCCGGAAAGGGGCGTGTCAACGACCCCGAGACGGTTGCGGCTCTGGGCCCGCTGTCCTAAAGCGCGCCCAGTTCTCGAGCCCCCTGGAGTTCCCCTTGGCCAGCGTTGCCGCCGGTTACCTGCCGATCCTGCTTTTCCTGGCTGTCGCGCTCGGCCTGTCGGCGGCGTTCGTGGTGCTGCCGATGCTGGTCGCCCGGCTGACCGGAGCCCATCGGCCCGATGCGCAGAAGCTGTCGGAATATGAGTGCGGCTTCCCGGCGTTCGAGGACAGCCGATCGCAGTTCGACGTTCGCTTCTATTTGATCGCCATCCTGTTCATCGTCTTCGACCTCGAAGCCGCCTTCCTGTTCCCGTGGGCGGTCAGCCTCGAGGAAACCGGCTGGGCCGGCTGGATCGCGATGATGATCTTCCTCGCCGAGCTTGCGTTCGGCCTCGCTTATGCCTGGAAGAAGGGCGCGCTCGAATGGGAGTGATGCTCGACCCCAGGCATGACCCGATGCCGACCGAGGAGGAGCTGGCGCGCGCCGCCGGCTTGCTTCCGGGCACTACCGACCGCGAGCTGTTCGAGGCGATGCGGCACCAGCTCGACACCAAGGGTTTCATCACCGCTACCACCGAGGACCTGTTCACCTGGGCGCGAACCGGTTCCTTGTGGTGGATGACCTTTGGCCTCGCCTGCTGCGCGGTCGAGATGATCCATGTGAACATGCCGCGCTACGACCTCGAGAGATTTGGAGTCGCGCCGCGCGCCAGCCCGCGCCAGTCGGACGTGATGATCGTCGCCGGCACCCTGTGCAACAAGATGGCGGCGCCGCTTCGCCGGGTCTACGACCAGATGAGCGAGCCGCGCTACGTCATCTCGATGGGCAGCTGCGCCAATGGCGGCGGCTATTATCATTACAGCTATTCGGTGGTCCGCGGCTGCGACCGGATCGTGCCGGTCGACATCTACGTCCCGGGCTGTCCGCCGACCGCCGAGGCTTTGCTCTACGGGATCCTGCAGCTGCAGCGGAAGATCCGCCGCGAAGGGACGATCGAGCGGTAATGGCTTCGTCCGCGCCCCGTTATGCCGAGGACCCGGCGCTCACGTCGCTCCCCAACGCTCGTCGCCGCGAGGGGCTGGAAACCGCGTTCGATG
>CBIHLI010000204.1:0-2947 GCA_966210575.1 uncultured Sphingomonas sp. | reverse complement strand
GCGCTGGAACGGCTTGGTGATCAGGAAGGTCGGCTCCGGCCGGGATCCGGTCAGCAGCCGCTCGGGGAAGGCGGTGATGAAGATCACCGGCACCGAGAATTCGGCAAGGATATCGCGGACCGCGTCGATGCCGCTGGAATCGTCGGCCAGCTGAATATCGGCGAGGACCAGTCCCGGCGGGCTCTGGCGCGCCATCGCCACCGCCTCGTCGCGAGTGACCGAGACTCCGGTGACGTTGTGGCCGAGATCGCGGACGATGGTCTCGATATCCATGGCGATGATCGGTTCGTCCTCGATGATCAGGACGTCGGTCAGGGTCTGGCGCTCGATCTCCGAGAGCGCCTCGGCAACCAGCGAATCGATGTCCCCCGGGGTCGCACCGATCAAATAGGCCGCATCCTCCGACGAAAAGCCCTCGAGCGAGGTCAGCAGCAGCGCCGGGCGCGACAGCGGCGTGATTTTCGACAGGCGCGCCTGGGCGATGCCTTCGGCGCCGGAAATGTCCTTCGACGGCTCCTCGCCTTCCTCGACGTTGGCGGTCGACCAGATGGCGTGGAACGTCTTGTAGAGCCCGAGCCGCGGGTCGACGTCGCGCGGAAACTCGTCGGGCTTGGCGACGATCGCCTCGAGCGTCGCGCGAACGAACGCATCGCCGTGGGCCTGGCTGCCGGTGAGCGCGCGCGCGTAGCGGCGCAGGAAAGGCAGATGTGGCGCAAGTTCCTGTCCAAGCGACATCAGATGTGGATCTCCTAAATTCAGCGGCGTTCGCCTTTTGGGCAGCCACCGGGTTTGTTGCAACCCTGGAAGGACCGTGTGTGGCTGCGGCGCGATACCCCCATAGAGAATGGTCTCCAGGCTGGAACAAAGCATCGGCCATTTGGTTTCCGCCCCTGTGGCGGGGCTCTCCAGTCTGGTCGTTTGACGAGATGGGAGCGTCAAAGTTAGGGCAATAGGTGGCGCCTTCCTACGGACGTTGATAACCGTTGCGCGTCGTATTTCTTGCTTGTCGCACTGCGGCGCCCGCACCCGCGCAAGGGGGACGAAGGTTGAATGACAGGAAAGCGGGCGAGGCGAGCGCCCCTCGAAGAAAAAAAGGGAAGAAGGCTGCGCCCGCTCCGACGACCACGAAGAAGCGTTCCCAGCGCACCGGTGACATCGGCCGGGCGCTGAGGTCCGTCTATGACGAAACGCTCCGCGAAGACGTTCCAGACGATTTCCGCGACCTGCTGGGCAAGCTCCGCTGAGCGGTTGCTGCTAGCTCCAGACTGACCGATGGCCTCTCCCGCCGAGCGCTTTGCAAAACTGTCGACCCCGACCAAGCTGCTGCTGATCCTGACAGCGGCGCTGCTTCCGATCGGGTTCGGCCTCGTTTGGGTGGCCTATGACGGGATCGATCAGGCCAATCGGACCCTCAGGGCCCAGTCGGACGACCAGGCGCGCATTGCCGCACGATCGATCGAAAGCCTGATCGCCCGCAACGTGCTGGCGCTTCGAATCGCCGCCAATGGCCGGATGGACAGGCCCGACCCATGCGCTCTCGTCAGGCGGTCGCTGTCCATCGCTCCCGCGGTCGCCCAGCGGTTCCGATTGGGAGCGCCCGACGGATCAGAAATCTGCACTGTCGGCGAACTCGGCGATATTGGACCGCTTCGCCCGGTAGCGCCCGGCGACATCCAGCTTTGGGTAGCGCCTGACGAGGAATCGCTGGTCGTCCGACTCGGCGTGATCGGCGGCGGCGCCACCACCGTCATTACAGCCGACGAGATTCGCTCCGCCGCCCTCGAAGGAGCCAAGGGAATCAACGGCCTGGTCATCCGCGACGGCCGCCGCGAAATCGACATCATGGCGTCGGAGCGGCCGCTCGCTCCCGACCAGCAACGCTCGATCACCCGATGGCCGATCGGCAATGGGCGGCTGTTCGTCGATGTCGAGGGGCGCGTTCCGGCGATCACGACGCTCGACCAGATCGTCATCCTGTTGCCGGTGGCGATGTGGTTCATCGCCGCGCTGATGACCTGGTGGCTGGTTGCCGCGCTTCTCATCCGCCCGCTTCGCCGGCTGCAGCGGGCGGTGTCGCGTTACGAGCCGGGCGAGCCGGCGCTGGAGCTGCCGAGCAAGCTTGGCCCGGCGACCGAGATCCAGGAGCTGCGCGATGCCTTCGCCCGGGCGGTGACCCGAGTCCAGGAATCCGAGCTCCACCTGACCGAAGCGCTTGAAGGCCAGCGCAAGCTCGTCCGCGAGGTCCACCACCGGGTGAAGAACAACCTTCAGGTGATCGCCTCGCTGCTCAATATCCATGGGCGAACTGCCGAGAATGCCGCGGCCAGCGCGGCCTACGGAGCGATCGGGCGGCGGGTCGCGGCGCTCGCGGTGGTCCACCGCTATCATTATGCCGAGATGGAGGAGAACCGCGGCATCTCGCTCAGGCCGCTGATCGCCGAGCTGTCCGCCGAGCTTCGCGCCGGAGCGCCGGATTCGGCGCGCGGGCTGGTGATCGATCTCGACGTCGAATCGCTACACACCACCCAGGACGTCGCGGTCTCGGTCGCGTTTCTGATTACCGAGCTGGTAGAGTTCGCAATGCTTCACCGGCCCGACCAGCCGGTCGAGATCACGATCAGGCGCACCAGCGAGCTGACCGCGCGCCTGACGCTCGCCAGCCCGGTGCTCGTCCCCGATTCCGACGGCGATCGAGAAAAGGCCCAGTTCGAGCGCATTATCGGCGGGCTGGCGAAGCAGCTGCGGTCATCGCTCGACCGCAAGCTCGGCCGTTACAGCGTTGACTTGCCGGTTTTCCCCTGAAGATGCGGAGGTTGTTTCGGGAGCGGCGAAAAAAAATTCATAAGCCCCGGAACTACCGCAAAAGAAGGGGCGTTATGCCGTCTGGATAGTGACCTTTTGCCCCCCCGCTCTCGCTATCCGTTTAAATGGGCCCGGATCCGCCAAC
>CBIHLI010000203.1:0-2985 GCA_966210575.1 uncultured Sphingomonas sp. | reverse complement strand
CCGGGCTGTGGGTCATCATCGGCCTAGCCGGGGCGGCATCGGCCTTCCTCAACAACACGCCGATCGTGGTCCTGACGGCACCGGTTGTCCGCGACGCCGCCAAATCGCTGAATAAGTCGCCGAAATGCTATCTGATGCCGCTGTCTTATGCCGCCGTCTTGGGCGGGTGCTGCACGCTGATCGGCACCTCGACGAACCTGATTGTTGCCGACATGGCTTCGGTCGCCGGACAACCGCGTTTTGGGATTTTCGAGATCACTCCGGTTGGACTTGCGGTGGCCATCGCAGGCGGTCTCTATCTGCTCTTGTTCAGCACCAGGCTGATCGAACGCGGCAATTCGCATGACGGGGCCAGCGCGTCCGAGGCGGCCCAGGCGACGGAAGTGTTTCGTGGTCCCGGCCTTGCCGGCGGGATCATCGGCCACGTCCTGCCGTTCGCCAAGCATGTCGAGCTCAAGCCATGGCGGGCCTTTGCCTCATCGGCCATTTTTGTTGCGGTCGTGGCGGCCGCCACTCTGAACATCGCGCCGATTGCTGCCTGCGCCTTCGCCGGAGCCGTTCTGCTGATCCTGTTGCGAATAATTACCGCCGACGAAGCCTATCAGGGGCTGCGGCCGGAAGTTCTGATGCTGATCGCCGGAATGATCGTGCTCGGAATCGCGCTCGACGTGACCGGCCTTGCCGGCTTGGCGACGGAGGGCCTGCTTGGATCGATGGAGAATATGAGCCCGCTGGGCGCCCTCATCATTCTCTATGGGGCGACTTTGCTGGCAACCGAGCTATTGTCGAATGCCACGGTCGCGGTGCTGTTCACGCCCGTCGCAGTGTCGATGGCCGAGACCTTCGCCGTCAGCCCGCGACCCTTCCTGGTCGCGGTGATGATTGCCGCAAGCGCCGCCTTCGCGACTCCGTTCGGCTATCAGACCAATGTCATCGTTTACCAGATGGGCGGCTATAATTACCTGGACTTCGCCAAGGTCGGCCTACCGCTGAACCTGATCACCTCGGTAGCCGCGATCGTCGCTATTCAATATTACTTCCCGTTCTGAGCGATGCGCGCCGGGTTTTGTGCTCACGGATGCCCCCGCATCCGCTGCGCGCAAAGCTGGTGCCCAGGAGAGGACTCGAACCTCCACGCCCTTGCGAGCGCCAGCACCTGAAGCTGGTGCGTCTACCAATTCCGCCACCTGGGCACGGATCCGCGAGTGCTGGTAGGCCGCGCCATGTGGCGGCGGGCCATGGGCTTGTCAACCGACTGAAACCGCCCGGAACGACGCTCGCCGGCTCTCCTTCTTTCCCCGAGAACGCTAGACGATCTCGACCGTCATCTTCCGGGGTTCGTTCGATGGCTCCGATACGCCCTCGAGCGCCATGGCCTCGCAATCCTCTTCGCCCGTGCGGGCAAGATCGGCGAGGGAAACAATGCCGACCAGTCGCTTGTCGCGGTTGAGGACGGGCACTCTTCGAATCTGGTGCTCGGCCATGCAGCGCGCCGCCGATTCGATGTCGTCATCGTCGAAGCAATAGATGATCCGCTCCGACATGACGTCGCGAACCGTTGTCTGGGATGGCGTTCGATCCTCGGCCACCGCTCGCATCACGATGTCCCGGTCGGTCACCATGCCGATCAGCCGGCCATTTTCGCAGACCGGAAGAGCCCCGACATTGTCGTCGCGCATCCGCTTTGCCGCCTCGCGGATCGATGCCTTGGGATCGATCACGTCGGGGTTGGGGGTCATGATTTCGCTTATTTTCATGGCCTGTCTCCTTTCATTCGCTGTCCGCTCGCGGTCGCTGGCAGGTCAGGCTTTTTGCGCTCCTTCCACCGCGGTCTCGAGCTTCGGAAGTTGTCGCCAGGACAAAGGGCGAGGCCGGCCGTTCGTTCCGCCATGTTCGCCTGCGAAACGACGGCCGCCGCCCAATTTGCGCTGCTTGTGAGCCGTCCCGGCTGCGGCTAGTGGCGAGTGCATGATCGACCGCGACAATCGCATCGTCACCGTGTTCGGCGGCGGCGGGTTCATTGGCCGCTACGTCTGCGAGCAGTTGTTCAAGCACGACGTCCGGGTTCGCGTCGCCAGCCGCAATCCGCGCAGCGCTTACTTCCTTCAGCCGCTGGCGCCGGTCGGCCAGTGGGGCTCAGTCCACGCCGACGTGAAGGACGCTAAGTCGGTCCGCGAGGCGGTCAGGGGATCGTCGGCCGTAATCAACCTCGTCGGGGTCATGAACGGCCCGCTGTTCGGCACTCATGTAAGCGGCGCCAAGAATGTTGCCGAGGCGGCCCGCGACGTCGGCGCCGACGCCCTTGTCCATATTTCGGCGATTGGTGCCGACCCGAAGTCTGACTCGGTTTATGGAAGGACCAAGGGCGAGGGCGAGATTGCCGTCCAGGCAGCGTATCCCAAGGCGACGATTATCCGGCCTTCGCTCGTCTTCGGGCCCGAGGATAGCCTCACCAATCGCCTCGCCGCGCTGGCCCGGTTGCCGGTGCTTCCGGTCGTCGCCGCCAAGCGCCGCTTCCAACCGGTCTATGTGAAAGACCTCGCCAAGGCGATCGCGTTGGCCGCGCTCGACCCGCGAACCCATGGCGGCAAGATCTATGAGATCGCCGGCCCCCAGGTGATGACGATGGAGGACATTTACGCGATTTCCGCGCGGTCTGCCGGACGCCAGCCCGACCTTCTCGACCTGCCGAACTTCGCCTCGGCGTTCCTGTCGTGGTTCGGATTTCTGCCGGGCGCTCCGCTGACCCGCGACCAGTGGAAGATGCTGCAGCGCGACAACGTCCCGGCCAAGCGGTCGAAGGGCCTGGAGGCGTTCGGAATCAAGCCGACGGCGCTCGAGGCGGTCGCTCCGGAATGGCTGTCGCGTTTCCGCTCCGGCGGCCGGTGGACCGCCCAGGCGGCCCAACAGGCCGCCTGACCGCATCGTGCCGATCCTCCTGCTCGTCATCATCCTCGGCATCGTCGAGGGCGTCACCGAATATCT
>CBIHLI010000202.1:0-3041 GCA_966210575.1 uncultured Sphingomonas sp. | reverse complement strand
TTTGTAGCCGCCGCCGAGGTAGAAGGCGGACGCCGCGGTTGCCTCGCCGACTGGCGCCTCGATTGCCATGAAAGCATGATAGCCGTCGACCACGACCCAAGGGCCGCCGGGCCGGCCGAGCGCCGCCAGTGCCGCAACCTCCTCGAACAGCCGACCGCTCCCGAACAGTAGCTGGCTGACAAAGATGAAGTCGTGGTCGCCGGAGCGCGCGCGCTCCAGGAACCGCGTCGAGAAGCTGTCGAATGGTTCGGCCGCGACTTGCTCGAGAGCGATCTCGCCGGACTCCGCCCAGCGGGCGAATTGCCGCCGCGCGCTGTGGAATTCGCCGTCGCTGGTCAGCACTCGAAGCGGCATGCCCGCCTGGCGAGGCACCGCAGCGGCGAGCCGGACAAGGAGCTCGTGGGTATTGGGCGCGAAGGCGATCGTGCCGGGAGTGCCGACTCCAAGCTCCGACGCTACGTGTCGCTGGGCTTCGGGCCAGACCTCGCCCATCACCCGATCCCATTTGCGGTCGGCGAGGCGGGCGGCGTCGTTCCAGCATTCGACCTGGCCTGCCAAGCTCGCGTCGGGCCACAGATGGTGGCTGTGGGCGGCCATGTGCAGCCGCTCCGGGTCGGCGGCCAGGCTCTTCGAAAAGAGCGGCTTGTAACTCAGAGGTCGGTCCTCAACGCCCATAGCTCGGGGAAAATCCGCTTTTCGAGCGTCGAGCGAAGGTAAGGCGCTCCGGCCGAGCCGCCGGTGCCCGGCTTGTTGCCGATGATCCGCTCGACGGTGAGGACATGCTTGTGCCGCCATCCGGCGAGCGCGTCGTCGAGGTCGAGCAGCTTTTCGGCCAGCTGGTAGAGCTCGAACCAGCGTTCGGAATCGCGATAGACCTCGAGCCAGGCGGCTGCGAGCGCCTGTTCGGAGCGGTCGCCGAGATCGAAGCCGGCCCGCTCGAGCGCGGCATGCGAAGCTTCCCGAAGGCTCGGCGAATCGAGCGCGGCGCGCAGCCGCGCATGGTCATCGCTGTCGGCGGCATGATGCTTCAAATAGCGCTCGTCCTTGATCCCGAGCCGGTATTCGAGCTCGCGAAACTGCGCCGACTGAAAGCCCGAAGAGGTGCCGAGAACGTCGCGGAAGGCGAGATAATCGACCGGGGTCAGGGTCGACAGCACCTCCCACGACAAGGTCATCACCGACTGGATCCGGCTGATTCGCGACAGCGCCTTATAGGCCGGGGCGAAGCGGTCCTGCTCGACCAGCGCGATCGCCAGGCCAAGCTCGTGAAGCATCTGCTTGAGCCACAGCTCCTTGGTCTGGTGGATGATGATGAACAGCATCTCGTCGTGCAGGTCCGACAACGGCTGCTGCGCGCCGAGAAGCTGGTCGAGCTGGAGGTAATCGGCATAGGTCATGCCGGCTGGGGTCGCGGTCATGGCGAGGGCTTAGGGCAAAGCCGCGGCCGGCAAAAGCGACGGCGGAACGAAGTTATTGCCGCGGCGTCGCCGGTGAGTTGACGGTGCCGATGTTGCCGAAGATATCGTCGAACAGGGTGTTCTCGCGTCCAAGCGTCGGCGTCTTGTCGTTGACCGGGTTGATGCTGGCAACTAACTCTTCGCCGGTCTGTTCGATCGACTCGACGTTGCCGGCTGAATCGAAGCGGACATGAAGCACGGTCTGGTCGGTCACCCGCGGGGTGCGGAAGGCGAATCTGTGGGTGTCGCGCGAAACATAATACCAGTCGTTCTCGCTGAATCCGCCGGTGAAGGTCGGCCGCCCGAGCGTGCGCTCGACCGACTGCTTGTTATCGACCCCGGCCTGGACCGCCGCCAGCAGCTCGGTGTCGATCACCGCCCCCTTGTGGTCGCGCGTCCCGATGCAGCCCGACACGAGCGCCGCGCCCGCAAGCGCTATCGCGATCTTCGCTGTCGCCCTCGTCATGCCCACTCTTCTCCTGGATTCGCCCTTGCGGCGCAATTGCTAACGCCAATATCCGCGTCGACGGCAGGCACGCAACCCCGCCGTCATGCTATGCGAGTCCTATGCGAAGCTTCCTGTTCCCCGGATTAACGGCGCGAGCCAAACGCGGCCAGCCATTGTTCGACCGCGCGGTTCGCGAGGCGAGACAGTCGCACTGGTATCGCGACGCCGCGGTTCCCGACACGATCGACGGGCGCTTCGCGATGCTGGCGACGGTGTCGGCGCTGCTCATCGTCCGGATCGAGGCCGGTGGCGCGGAAGGCGAAGCCGCTTCGGCCGCGCTTACCGAGCGGTTCATCGAAGCGATGGACGCCGAGCATCGCCAGCTTGGCCTGAACGACCCCGGCCTTGGCCGAAAGGTGCGCAAGTTGGTCGGGGCGCTCGAGCGCAGGGTGGATGCCTGGCGCGCCGCCACCGCCGGGACTGGCGGCTGGAGCGAAACCGTGCGGTCGAGCGTCTATCGCGCCGAAGCCGCCGATCCCGAGGCGGTCGACCGGGCGGGCGATTCGCTTCGTGATTTTTGGGCGAGGCTGGAGCGCGTTCCCGATCGGCAACTGCTTGATGGCGAATTCTGATGCGTGACGATTTCTGCCACTGCCTGGCGCTCGACCGAATCCGCGATGGCGAGCGGATCGACCTGGTCGCCGACGAAGCCGAGCGCGAGGGCATCGCCAAACGGCTTGGCCTGCTTTCGCTCGACCGGCTCGAGGCCAATGCCGCGCTCGAACGAGACGGCGCCAAGGTGCGAGTGCGCGGCCGGGTCCGCGCCGCGCTCGAGCAAAGCTGTGTCGCCAGCGGCGATCCCGTCACCGAGCATGTCGACGAGCCGTTCGACCTCATCTTCCTCCCCGAGCCGCAGGCTGGCGAGGCCGAAGACGAGGTCGAGCTCGCCCCCGAGGATTGCGACGTCGTCTTCCATGACGGCGCCGCGATCGACCTCGGCAGCGCGGTCACCGACACGCTGGCGCTGGCGATCAATCCCTATCCGCGAAGCCCCGGCGCCGAAGCGGCGCTGCAGCAGGCCGGGGTCCTGACCGAGGAGCAGGCGAGCCCGTTCGCGGTGCTCGCCAGGCTGAAGA
>CBIHLI010000201.1:0-3066 GCA_966210575.1 uncultured Sphingomonas sp. | reverse complement strand
CTAATCATCCGATCGGTTTAGCTGACTCCAATGCGCTTCTGGATTTCCACCTTACTGAACATCCCAACGCCGGGCTGGGTACATTCTCGAAGGACGAACAATACGACGTGCCAATTCAAGTGATAGGGAAAGCCAGGGTAGTTAGGGCAGATGACTATCTAACGGATTGCCTGATAGGTCGGGTCGACGCAGTGAAAATTGATATCCAGGGTTTTGAGCCCGCCGCGTTGCGTGGAATGCGCGAAATTCTCCGGGACAACCGGCCATTCATATGGCTTGAAGTGGGCGCCTCGACATTGAGCCAGCTAGGCTCGCGTGAGTTGCTTGGCGAGCTGATCCCATTTCCATTCACTCTTCTGCAGTTTGAGACAAATCGCCCGTTCCGTTCGGCGCGGCTTGTCGTCACCAATGACGATGCGCTTAGCGCTCGCGATTATGTGGTTGCGCCACTCTGAAGTCTGCGCGGTTCGCCGGGGGAAATGCTCTTGAACAAGGATATGGCTCTAGACGCCACGCGCGGCAACGTTGAGTCCCCACGCCTGATCACGCCTTTGATCCGGGCCGTGATGGCTGCCGAGTTTAGGAACGGAGCGACCGGGAAAGGGCTTGCGGAGGGCCTGCGGTCCAGCGGGTGGCTCATCGAGGAAATTGACCATAACCGCTTTTTGCGCGGCAATGGTGGCAAGAGCGTCAAAGCTGTTCACCGGCTATTCCGGAGCTCGCTCTGTCGTTCTTTCAACGAGACTATCTTGGAAGCCTGCGAAGCGCTCGATGCGGAAGTTCTCATCAGTATCAAAGGAAGCGACCTTCACCATACAACGTTGTTGTCGTTGCGAGATCGGAACGTAAGATCGATTCTCTACTATCCCGATGTTGATTTTAACCATCCTGGCGTCAACGTTTCTGTCATCAAGGATGTTGATATCCTTATCACGACGAAATCTTTCCAGATGGACTGGCTTCGCGAGTTCAGGGACCCTCGACCTACTTGCTTTGTACATCACGGCTATTTTACTGTAGCCGAGCACCCTCTCATATTCGCTGAGGACGAATATGGTTATGACATCACCTATGTAGGCCATCCCGATCGGTACAAGCTGGCTTACCTCGTGGCAGTCGCTAAGGCGTTTCCAAATCGGAAGATTCTGGTCGCCGGCAACCGCTGGGGGGCCGCATCAGCGGGAACCGAATTGGAGCCTTTCGTGCTTGATCACCCTCTTTCGGGTGACTTCCTGGCAGATATCCACCGCCGTTCGCGTCTCAATATAGCGGTTCACATGGGGCGGCAGGCGAGCGGCTGGCAGGATCTCGTCTCGACCCGCACTTTCGAGATTCCTGCCTTTGGCGGGTTCATGCTCCACGTCGACAATCCGGAAGTGCGAGGTCTTTATGATGTCCCGGGTGAGATCGACGTTTTCGAAGGAGCCGACGACTTGATCGAGAAGATCGCCTATTATCTCGACCGTCCCGCTTTGCGCCGCCAGATGATCGACCGAGCCCATCGCCGCGCAGTACCCGCCTACAGCTATCACTCGCGGGGCATGGAGATAGACAGCCTGCTACGCCCGCTGATCGGCTAGCCGCTCAGGCGCACTGGAGAGACGGCGGAAAAATCATGCGCGTCCTGGTCCTTCTCACCGACGCTTATGGCGGTCACGGCGGAATTGCGGCCTATAATCGCGACTTGCTGGAATCGCTCGTCGGCTTCGAACCGGCGATGGATGTCGTCGCCATTCCGAGGGTGATTTCTTCCCCCATGAGCCAAATGCCCAAAGGGCTCGAGTTCGACCTGAGCGCCGCTGGCGGGAGTGTCCGCTACGTCCGAGCGCTTCTGAAGCATCTTCGCCGCGGGCGCTTCGATCTGGTCTATTGCGCCCATGTGAACCTGTCGCCGCTCGCTTGGCTGGCGGCGAAACTGGCCCACTGTCCCTGGATGCTCGCCATCTATGGAATCGACGCATGGGCTCCAAAATCTCGCCGCCTGGTGCAGATGAGCTGCCGCCGCCCAGACCATGTCGTTGCGATCAGCGACGTGACGCGTCAGCGTTTCCTTTCGTTCAGCGGCGTCGACCCGTCGCGGACATCGCTCCTGCCCAATGCCGTTCATCTCGAGGAATTCGGAGTCGGGCCACGCAACGAAGAGCTCGCCCGCCGACTCGATGTCGCCGGCCGCAAGGTCCTCTTGACCTTTGGCCGTCTGTCGCCCGACGAACGCTATAAGGGATTCGATGAAATCATCAGCGTCATGCCGCGGCTCGTCGCGCGGGTTCCCGAGCTCGTCTACGTCATCGCCGGAACCGGCGCCGATCAACCCCGCCTCGCGGCCCGGGTGAGCGAGCTGGGACTTTGCAATCATGTCCGCTTCACCGGCTACGTCGCTGAGGAGGAGAAGGCCGATCTCTACCGGCTTGCCGACGTCTTCGCGCTTCCCAGCAAGGGCGAAGGCTTCGGTTTCGTCCTCCTCGAAGCCATGGCCTGCGGAGTGCCGGTGATTGCGAGCAAGGTCGATGGCGGCCGCGAGGCGGTCCTTGAGGGAAGGCTCGGACGAATCGTCGATCCGGACGATCCCGATGAATTGGCGGAAGCTATCCTGGAGGCACTTTCCTCGCCACACCGGATTCCGGCCGGGCTCGAACATTTCGCCTTCCCCCGTTTCGCGGAGCGCGCTCGGCAGTGCGTGAAAGCCGTCGCCGAAGGCGCGAAAGGCTGAGGCCGAGCCCGAGACCGCCGCCTCTGCCTTTCAGAGCGAGTATATCGCTAATGTGGATCAGACCCACGCAACCGGCGGCGCGTTCGGGTTTTCATAGGTGCATGCCGAACCCTCCATCCACCCGTCAGGTAGCACGCCCATTTCGTGATCGCCTGCGGCCGAAGATGCCAAGCCGATCGGCATTCAGGCCGTGAGCCGGCGCCAGATTATCGGGGCCGGATCCCATCGGCGGCGCTGGAACCTTGCCGCTTTGGCCTTCCTCCTGATCGTCTTCGCCTTCGCCTTCCTGATCAACTGGCCAGACTGATGACGGCCATCCGATAATCAGACATGGCCGCCCACCTCCCCAGCAAAAC
>CBIHLI010000200.1:0-3107 GCA_966210575.1 uncultured Sphingomonas sp. | reverse complement strand
AGCTCGGACAGCAACCACAGTAGGAAGGTCGAATAGAGCCGCGGCGACTGCATCAGCCGGTCGGCGGCGAGGATGTTGACGATTCCCCGGCCGTCCTGCTCGACGCGCAGGAAATCGGCGAGGTCGAGCGCCGGCTCGCCGAAGAAATGCTCGCTGCCCTGGGCGCGCAGCTGCAGCAGCGAGCGCTGGATCGCGCCGATCGACTGCTTCGAGACATTGCCATATTCGAGCGTCAGTTGGTCGGCGCGTTGGCCGACTTCGACCAGCATCGCCTGGAGGTCGTCGAGGTCGAGCAGAAGCAGCCCGTCCTTGTCGGCGACCCGGAAGGCGATGCCGAGGACCCCTTCCTGGACCTCGTTGAGGCTCATCAGCCGCGACAGCAGCAGCGGCCCCATCTCGCTGACCGTCGTGCGGATCGGATGGCCGGCCTTGCCGAACAGGTCCCAGAACTGCACCGGGCAGCCGCGATATTGCCAGTCGGCATAGCCGATGTCGGCGGCGCGCTGGCGGAACGGCGCGTCGGTCTTCGAGTCGGCCGAGGCCGGCATCGCCAGCCCGGCGAGGTCGCCCTTCACGTCGGCGACGAAGCAGGTGACTCCGGCGTCGGACAGCCCTTCGATGATGCCCTGCAGGGTGACCGTCTTGCCGGTGCCGGTGGCGCCGGCGATGAGGCCGTGGCGGTTGGCTCGCGACAGCTCGAGGGCCTGCGGGTTGGCGCCGCCAGCGTCGCTGCCGATGAAGATCGAATCGGTCATTCCTGCCGCTCCTTCAGCCGGTCACAGGCGAATGGCGCTAGCAGCAGCGGCGAAGCCCGCAAAGCCGGCAGCGGCTAGCGGCTTTCGGTCCCGGTATATTCGATGTGGATCTGGACCCATTCGCCGACCATTTCGCGGCCGTTCTTGCGCGGCGGGCGGACCCGGAACTGCCAGGCGGCCTGGCGCACCGCCGAGGCGAGCCGCGAGCC
The DNA here is from genome assembly GCA_966210575.1 of uncultured Sphingomonas sp. Taxonomy (GTDB): domain Bacteria; phylum Pseudomonadota; class Alphaproteobacteria; order Sphingomonadales; family Sphingomonadaceae; genus Sphingomicrobium. Next base: position 2,143 of record CBIHLI010000200.1, on the reverse strand, counting down.
GCGTGGGAAGCTCTCCAGCTCGATGCAGTCGTCGACCCGGTGGCCGGCGACCGTCCGGCAGGCGATCACGCCGGAGCCGTCGCGCATCCTGGCCGGCAAATAGCCGTTGAGCTCGGCCGGGGTCGGCTCGCGCACCCATTCGGCGGCGTAGAGCGGCTGGCCGTTGGGGCCGACCCCGGCCTGCCGCGAATCGCCGCTCCGGCTGGCGCCGGCGTTCGCCTTGGCGATCTTGCCGATGTCGGCGGCGGCGAACTCCTCGCGGGTCAGCTCGATCATGTCGAGCCGCGGCTCGGGAGTGATCTGCGCCTTGCGGGGAATGACGATCGGCGGCGGCTTGCGGACCGGTTGGGGCTCGATCTGTCGCTTCACTTCCGGACGCTGCGCAGGCGCCGGCGAGCTCGGCGAATCGGGGATGAGGTCGACGACCAGGGTGCCCGACGGCTTCATCGGCACGATTTCCCGATAGCCGATGCCGACCAGCGCCAGCACCACCAGCAGATTGATCGCCACCGCCAGGGCGAGCCCCGACGCCCGGCGCTGGAGCGGCGGCCGGTCGTAGGCGGTGGGGATCCGATACGAAGGCAAGTCGGGCGTGGTCCAGGTCGGTTGCGTCGCGAAGCAGCGCCTAGCCACCGCAAAGTTGAACGGCGAATGAAATCGCGCCTATTCGGGACAAGGAGAAGGAGTCGAGCGATGCCCAGCGACAGCCGAACCGAAACCACCGCCTTCGACTTGAGCCCGCCGACCGAAGGCGAGTTCAACGCGCTCGCCGCCGAGCTCGGCGAGGAAGAGCGCAAGGTGCTGCTCGAGCATGGCACCGAGGCGCCGTTCTGCGGCCTGTTCCTCGACGAGAAGCGCGAGGGGCTGTTCACCTGCCGGCTGTGCGGGCTGCCGCTGTTCCACGGCGGCGCCAAGTTCGAGAGCGGCACCGGCTGGCCGAGCTTCACCCGGCCGTTCGCCGAAGAGCACCTCCATACCATCCGCGACACCAGCTACGGCATGGTCCGCAGCGAGATCGTCTGCGGTCGCTGCGGCGCCCACCAAGGCCACGTCTTCCCCGACGGCCCGCCGCCGACCGGCGAGCGCTATTGCATCAACTCGGTCAGCCTGGAGTTCACGCCGAAAGGCGAGGCGCTGCCGGACAAGCTCGGGCGCGGGGCGCCGGAGGGGGAGGTCTGGGGCGAGTGAGGGAAGGTGGCAGCGCCGCCGGAGCTCGCTAAAGGTCTAACGACGCCGCCAAAGCGGGGTTTGCCGCGGCGAAGTTAGGGCGGCGTGAGCGGAGATGGTTACCGCGCCGGTCGCCATTACGATAACGCTGTGGATTTTCGGCCTAGCGCTGCGACGACTTGCAGACCGGGCGGCCAGGCGCGTCGGGGGCGGGCTCGCACTGGAAGCCGCAGCGGTAATCCGCCTTCGCCGGCTCGGGCAGAGAGGCGATGCTCTCCTTCGCCGCCTGCCGGCACATCGACAAAGTCTCGAACCGGTAGGTGGTGTTGTATTTCGAGCGGTCGCCGGCGTCGGGATAGACGATCGCCGCCCATTCGCCCGGCGTGTCGTCGCAGCCGGACAAAGCGAGCAGCGCGACGGCGGCGAGGATCGCTTTCACGGCTTCGCGCTGTGCCCGGTCAAACCGCGCGCGCGGCTCGATTACAAACCGGCGCGGTCGTCCGTCGTCGAATAGGGCGTTTCATGCACGCTCGTGTCCAGGCCGGTCAGGCGGTAGACGAGGCAGTGGGCCAGAAGGCCGGTGATCAGCAAATAAGCGGCGACGATGCCGGCGATGATCGCGGCGGTGTCGGCGATGGTGCCGAGATAGATGAGGACGGCGAGCCCGAGCCCGACGACGATGCGCACTACCCGGTCTTCCGGTCCGATGTTCCTGGTCATTGTTAACCCCGTTTTTGAGTCCGTGCGGATTCCTAGAGCGAGACAAAGCGGAAACCAAGAGCATAAGCCGCCGCGCCGAAGAGGACAGGCGCGGAGCGACACGTCCTTTCGGCGAGAGACGGCGCATGCCGGCCAGCGGGTCGGCGGAGCTGAACCCGACTGACGTCACGAATTCAGTTCGTGACGGCCAACCTCTCCCTTTCCTTTTCTTACTGTTGGACAGCGAAAAACGATGCTGCAGGGACTGAGTAGGCAG
>CBIHLI010000199.1:0-3120 GCA_966210575.1 uncultured Sphingomonas sp. | reverse complement strand
CCGCTCATGATCCGCAGCAGCGCCTCGCGCTGCTTCTCGTCGGCGCGCTCGTCGACGATCGGGACGCACTGGCCGCGGCCTTCATGGACCGCGCCCGGCCATTGCACGATCGCGCCGAGGCGAAGGCCGTCGAGCACCGTGTCGCCGTGCCGTCCCTTGTCGATCTCGACTGCGACCACCGCCTCGCAATTGCCGTGGGTCGGAAGCGCGTTGAACTGGCAGGGGCACCCGTAAGCGCAATTGCAGTGGACGAACTCGCGTCCCTTGATGGTCCACTTGGTGTCGGTCACGGGCCCCTCCTCTCGCTCAGGCGACTCCCATAGCAAATCAAACGCCAGCGCTTAACCCCGCGCGCTACAGCCCGAACGGATAGGTTTCTTCTTCGCCCGGCCGCTGCTCGCCCGGGAGCGGGGTCACCGCCTGGGTTTCGTCGAACCACACCCAGCCGTCATACTGCCGAGGCAGGATGCACTGCGAATAATGGCTCCAGCGCTCGGTATCGGGGCGGTAGATGACGCCGATGAAGCGCTCGAGCCGCGGCTCCATCAGCGCATCGCGGAGGTCGCGGCCGATTTCCTCGGGCCGAAGGTCGAGCAGGAAGCGCGGCAGCCGGCTGTCGTGCGATGCGCGCTCGTAGCTGTCCTCCAGCGACGGACGCACCACCTTGATCTTCATCGGCTCGTCCCAATCGTCGGCGGCGGCCACCGTGCCGCTGTGAGTCCCGAAGCCGATCAGCCGCGCCTCGGACCCGAACCGTTCTTTCGTCAGCTGGCCGATGTTGAGCTCGTCGCGGACTTGGCCCATCTCGGTGAAGGCGGCGTTGCCGATATGGCTGTTGTGCGCCCAGACGATCGCCTTCGAGTTCGGACCCTTGGCATCGAGCAGGTGCAGGAGCGTTTCGAACATGTGCGTGTCGCGCAGGTTCCAGCTCGCGGCCGAGCCGTGGTACATCACGCGATAATAAGCCTCGGCGTTCTTGACCAGCCGGGCGTTGGACCGCGCGTCGAGCCACTCGTCGCATTCCTCGGCGAAGCAATCGACCTGCTTTTGCAGCAGGTCCTTGAGCATTTCGACAACTCCGACCTCGCAGCGCGCATAGCCTTCCATCAGCGTGTGGCGGCCATAGGCTGCAGGGTTCTCGGCCCACGGATCGAGGCAGCCGTAGCGGCGGCTGGCCAGCCGCCCGAGCTCGGGGTCGCGCTCGTCGAGGAAGTCGATCACTGCCCGCATCGCCATCGACATGTTGTACAGGTCGAGGCCGTAGAAGCCGGCCATCTCGCCATAGTCGCGGCCGTTGTTGTGCCGCCGCAGCCAGCGGATGAAGCTGTCGACCTCGCGGTTGCGCCACATCCAGGTTGGGAAGCGCTCGAATGCTTTCTGCTCGCCCTCGCGCTGGGGCCGGTGCCGGACGTAGCGGTCGATAGTCGCCGCGTCCGGCCAGTCGGCCTCGACCGCGACGATGGTGAAACCGTGATGGGCGATCAGTCGCTTCGAGATTTGCGCCCGCGCGCGATAGAATTCGGACGTTCCGTGGCTGGCTTCGCCGAGCAGCACGACGCGGGCGTCGCCGAAGCGGTCGAAGAACGCCGCGAACCGGTCGTCGTCGATGTCCGGGAGCGGCTCGGCCGAGTTGCGGATCAGCCCGGCAAGGTCGAGGCCAAGGACATCAGCCATCGCTCCAGCCTTCCTCGCCGATCAGCGGCACGAAGCGCACGCCGCCGAGGTCCTCGGTGATCAGGTTGCCGCCGGGGCCCTTGGTGACCTTGACCAGCTTCTGGATCCAGCCCGGGTCGCCGACCGGCATGACGATTCGGCCGCCCTCGGCAAGCTGCTCGACCCATTGCGGCGGCAAATGGCTGCCGCTGGCGGCGGCGAGGATCGCGTCGAACGGCGCTTCCTCGGGGCAGCCGCGGGTGCCGTCGCCCTCGACGATCTTGACGTTGTCATAGCCGAGGCGGGCGATCCGCTGCTGGGCGATTTTGACCAGCTCGCGCTGCCGCTCGATCGCCACCACCTTGCCGGCGATCCGGCTGATGACCGCCGCCGCATAGCCGGAGCCGGCGCCGACCTCGAGCACCTTGTCGCCCGGCTTGATCTCCGCCGCCTTGATCATCAGCGCGACGATGTACGGCTGTGAGATCGTCTGCCCGGCCTCGATCGGCAGCGGGTGATCGCCGTAGGCGAGGTCGGCATATTCCTCGGAAATGAACGCCTCGCGCGGGACCGCCCGGAACGCCTCGAGGATCTTCGGGTCGGTGATCCCGCGGCTCTCGATCTGCCGCTCGACCATCGCCTCGCGCTCGGCGGCGTAGTTGGTCAGAGTCTCGGCCTTGTGCCACCTCTGACCGGTAAACTCGGGAGGCGGGGCAGCCGTTCCGACGGCTGCAGTTAAATGAGACCGCCGAGCGGGCTACTGGGATCGGCGTAGCGGCGCTTGCCCATCCGCCCGGCAAGATAGGCGAGCCGCCCCGCCTCGACCGCCGATTTCATCGCCCGCGCCATCGTCACCGGGTCCTTCGCCTCGGCGATGGCGGTGTTCATCAGCACGCCGTCGCAGCCAAGCTCCATCGCCACCGCAGCGTCGCTGGCGGTCCCGACTCCGGCGTCGACCAGCACCGGCACTCCGGCGCCCTCGACGATCAGCCGGATCGTCACCCGGTTCTGGATGCCGAGGCCGGAGCCGATCGGCGCGCCGAGCGGCATGATCGCAACCGCTCCGGCTTCCTCGAGCTGCTTGGCCGCGATCGGGTCGTCGACGCAATAGACCATCGGCTCGAAGCCTTCTTTGACCAGCGTCTCGGTCGCCCGGAGCGTCTCGCGCATGTCGGGGTAAAGCGTCTTGGCTTCGCCGAGCACTTCCAGCTTCACCAGGTTCCAATCGCCCGCCTCACGCGCCAGCCGCAACGTCCGGATCGCCTCGTCGGCGGTGAAGCAGCCGGCGGTGTTGGGCAGATAGGTGACCTTTTTCGGGTCGATGAAGTCGGTCAGCATCGGCTGGTTGGGATCGGCGATATTGACCCGCCGAACCGCGACCGTGACGATCTCGGCCCCCGACGCCTCTACGGCCGCCGCATTCTCTTCGAAGCTCTTGTACTTGCCGGTGCCGACGATCAGCCGCGA
>CBIHLI010000198.1:0-3121 GCA_966210575.1 uncultured Sphingomonas sp. | reverse complement strand
AAAAGTGATGGAAGTGGTGCCGATGGGCGAAAAGCTGCTCGTCGAAACCCGGGTGAAGCCGAGCGACATTGCGTTCATCAAGGTTGGCGACAAGGCGCTGGTCAAGGTCACCGCTTACGACTTTTCGACCTATGGCGGGCTTGAGGGCCATGTGGTGCAGGTCTCGGCCGACAGCATTTATGACGAGGTTGAGCGGCAGGCCTTCTTCAACGTCATCGTCGAAACCGACCGATCCTATCTGGTGGCTGCCGGCCGCAAGCTGCCGATTGCGCCGGGCATGATGACCGACACGCAGATCATTACGGGCCGCAAGAGCGTGCTGACCTATTTGCTGAAGCCGGTTCTCAAAGCCCGCAGCGACGCACTTCGCGAGCGCTGATCTAAAGGCGGATAAATTCCGGAACCAGGCTCGCGGTTTCGCGGACGACGGCCGGAAGCTCGCTCTCGCCATACGCCGGCTCGAACCGTGCATCGGCCAGCACAACCGGCGGCCTGACATCGTTGCTGGCATAGATGATCGGCGGCGTGTCGCGGCGATAGCCGTGGGTGTAGGTATGGCCGGCCGTGAAGGTCAGAACCGGGCGGTAATCGGACACGTCGCTTGAATCGACGATCCGGTCGGTGCCGTTGTCGAGGACCAGGAAGCGGCCGTTCGCCCGGACCACGAGCACCGCATGATCCGCGCGGCGGGTCAGGTCTTTCAGGACCACCAGGTAAAGGTCGCGGTCCGGAACGCCGGCGGCCTTCAGCAGGGCGCGCTTGGCAATCGCGAAATCCTCGCAATCGCCACGGCCACGGGCCAGGGTTTCGGAAGCCGCCAGCCAGCGGTCGACGGTGCCGAACTGCACCCTGTCATCGACGAAGCGAACCCGCGCGTTGATGTAGCTATTCGCCGCCTCGAGCTTGGCGAAAATTCCCTGGCCGCGAAGCGATGCGGCAAAGGCCGCGGCTGCTCCGTTCACGCCCGATCCGGCGATCTGGTGCCAGCGCGAATCGAGCGGGCTTCGGCCGATCGACAAGGCGACGCTGTTGAAAATGTCGGGGCGGTCAGCCGACACCGGCTGCCGGGAATAGGACACGACCGCCCGGCGGTAAAAATTGCCGGGGCTGGACGGTGCGACTGCCTGACGTGCGGCGATCGGCTGTCCGGACTGCTGGGCGTGGATCGCGGCCAGCGCACTTGGTGCGCCGCCGAGGATCGCATCGCTCTTCGACATGGAACGATAGGAAGCATTCACGATCTGCGCGTTGGCGGGCATGGCCAGTGCAACCAGGGCGATGCCGGGCAGCAGGCGGCGGACGACGCGAAGGGCGGTGTTCCTCATTGCCCCGCTTGTCGCAGGACAAGGAAAAAACAGCCTTAAATCACAAGGTTAATGGGCCGGTAATCTTACGCAGGCGTTTCGATTGCGCGAAGGAAGCGATCGATCGCTTCGTTGAACTGGTCAGGCTGCTCGGCATTGGCGAGGTGGCCGGAGGCGGCAATAATCTCGACCCGGGAAGCTGGAATGAGCATCCCCAACGCGTCGGTAAGGGCCGGCGGGGTCACCCGGTCCTCGTCGCCGCACAAGATCAGCGTCGGGATGTCGACCGCGCTTGCACGATCACGCTGATCCGCGAGCCAGACGGCCGCCGCGCCCAGGCGAAAGGCCGCGGGGTCGATGGCGGCCATTATCTCGACCGTTTCCTGTCGCAGTTCATGAGCAGCGGCACTTCCGAGCAGGACGTCGACCCGGGCCTCCGCCATGTCCTTCATCGTCATCGATTGGCTTGCCGCGACGGAGCGATCATAAATCCCCTGCCCGTCGGGGTGAACGGCGAAGCTGTCCGCGACGATGAGCGAGGCGCAACGGTCGGGTCGCATGGCTGCCATTGCCAGCGCGATGACCCCGCCCAGCGACAGTCCGCAAATATGCGCCCGCTCGATCCCGAGAGCGTCGAGAGCCGCGAAAATCGACGCGGCATAATCGTCCCTGGTTGCCGCTTCGGCAAACTCGCTTTCGCCATAGCCGGGATAATCGAACGCCAGCGCCTGGCGGGACTTTCCGAAATGGGCCAGTTGCGGTTTCCACACGCTTTTGTCCGAGCCGACGCCGTGCAGGAAGACGATCGGCAAATCCTGGCCGCCGCCGTTCTCGTCCACTCCGATGCGTCCCCGCGCGGTTTCGATGCTGCCCATCGCGCAATCATGGCAACGCGCGCCGTCTTTGCAAGCCGGGGCCGCCGCCCTAGGCTGCGCGACCATGACCAGCATGACCGTCAACGGCGAAGCGATCCGCTACAAGCTCGATCCGGAGACGCCGTTGCTTTTTGCGCTGCGCGATGCATCGAACCTGACCGGCACCAAGCACGGCTGCTACAGCGGCGACTGCGGCACCTGCACGGTGATCGTCGATGGGCGCGCGGTGCTGTCATGCCAGATGACGATCGCCGCCGCCGAGGGCGCGGACGTGGTGACGATCGAGGGTCTGTCGGCGGATCGGGCGCATCCGCTGCAACAAGCCTGGGCGACGGAACAGGTCAGCCAGTGCGGCCGCTGCGATCCGGGCTTCATCATGGCGCTCGCAGCGCTGATGAAAGCGACGCCCAATCCAACGCCCGAGCAGCTTTCGAGCCTTCCCAACATCTGCCGCTGCGGAGCGACGCCGCGCGTCCTGAAAGCCATTGCCCGCGCCGCCGAGGTCGCCGCGCCGCTCCGGGCCGTCGCGCCCTCTCCGCCCTCCAAGCCGGAAGCTGAACAAAGCGACTCATCACGGTTCAGCAACGGCTCATCAGCCGGGACGCAATTTCAATCCAACGACTCATGAAGTCGATTTGGATTGTGGAGTGTCAAATGCGTAAGTTTCTCATCCCCCTGTTGATGGCAGGCGTCGTGATGCCGGCGACGGCGTACGCGCGGCCTGACAATAATGAGTCGCGCCACGAGCGTTCGTCCGAACACCGCAGCGAGCGGTCATCGGCGGAGCGCCCCCAGCGTACGGAACATGTTCAGCGTGCCGAGCGCCCGGTTAAGGCGGAGCGTTCCAGTCGCGCCGTCCGTATCGAGCAGCGGCAGGCGCGGCCGGTTCAGCAGGAAGTCCGGCAGGTTCGCCGGACGGATCGCGGCCCGGCGGAAGCGATC
>CBIHLI010000197.1:0-3183 GCA_966210575.1 uncultured Sphingomonas sp. | reverse complement strand
TAGACCTGGGCGCTGTCGGCGTTGATGATCGTTCCGCCGGCGCGTTCGGCAAGCGCCAGCGCCAGCCCCGACTTGCCGCTGGCGGTCGGCCCTGCGATGAGCGCCAGCACTGGCCGGTCCGAGGAAGTCATGTTCATCGCCACCCTGATAGCAAAGGACGAGCTGAGGCGCGGCGATATTTCGGCCGCCGCCGACGCTCTTCGCCTTCAGGGTCTCGTTCCCGGAAAGGGCGAATGGATCGACGAAAGCAGCGCCTTCGACCTCGCCTTCGACGGCGACCCCGCCATGGCTCGGGCGGCGCTCGAGGGCCTTGGCCCGGACGTCGTCGTTCAGACCGGTGAAGGACGGCGTCGGGCGATGCTGGTCGCCGACATGGATTCGACGATGATCGAGGTCGAGTGCATCGACGAGCTGGCCGATTATGCCGGAGTCAAGGCGCAGGTGGCGGCCGTGACGGAGCGGGCGATGCTCGGCGAGCTGGATTTCGAGGCGGCGCTCGACGAGCGGGTCGCCCTGCTCAGGGACCTCGAGGAATCGGTGATCGACCGCTGCCGCGAAGAGCGGGTGAGATTGATGCCCGGAGCCCGAACGCTGGTTCGAACCATGGCCGCCAACGGCGCTTATTGCCTTCTCGTCTCGGGCGGCTTCAGCCGCTTCGCGGAACCGGTGGCGGAAGCGATCGGCTTCGACGAGGTCGCGAGCAATAGCCTGGTCGTGGAAAGGGGCCGGCTCACCGGCGAGGTTCGCAAGCCGATCGTCGACGCGCTCGGCAAGCTCGAGGCGATGAGCCGGGCCGCCGCCGCCCGCGGTCTCGCGCTGGATCGGGTGCTTGCGGTCGGCGACGGCGCCAACGACATTCCGATGCTCGCGGCCGCCGGCCTCGGAATCGCCTTTCGCGCCAAGCCGGCGACGGCGGCCGCAGCCGACGCGCGGATCGATCACGGCGATCTGACCGCCTTGCTGTACGCGCAGGGCTATAAGAATTCGGAGTGGGTGGACGGTAGGCCGTAGGGCCCCGACCGCGATACCGTCAGTCCTCCGGGCGGCTCATGTCAGCGGCGATCGCCGCCAGGGCGAAGCCGACCGAGCGGACATCGCAGTCGAAGCCGATCCCGATTCCGTCATTGGCGACCGACCGCACAAGGCCGCTGATCGCGCCGGCTTCCGGATGGCGAAGCTCGATCCGGGCGCCGATCTCAGGCCGAACGTTCGTCTCGAGGAAGGCGCCGGTTGCCGATATCTCGCGAAGCGCGGCGGGCGCGGGCTGTTCGTGGATCAGGACGCACATCCGCCGCCGCCGCCAGCGCGATGCCATGCCCGACCGCCCCGTCATGCTGCGCATCGCACTCATGCCCGACCCCCTGCCCGAACGCTCCGGTTAGGCCGGCAGGGCCAAATTATTCGTTAAGGGCGCGAACCGATCGGGATCGGCATCGCTCAGCCGCGGCAATCGGACGAAACGGCGACTTGTGGGACACCCAACGTCGTCATTGCGATGCTGAACAAATAGTCGTTCGGCCGGATCGGCGAGCCGTGGACGGGATAGGGACAGACCCGGACCAGCTTCGCCCAGCCGCCGTCCAGCTCGACCGGGACTCCGAGAGGGAGAATGAAGGTGCGGGGTCCGAGGCCGTCACTGACTTGCGCTTCGACACGAACCGTCCCGGCCTGGATGCACACCACTCCGGTCGGGCAGCGGCTGTCCTCGATCAGCCTTGTCGGGGTCACCGCCAACGACGAGAGGCGCGCCGTTTCCGTCAGCCGAACGTGGCGGACCGCGGTCTCGCTCGAATCCGCGACCGGCGTCGCGCAGCCGGCGAGGAGAGAGAGGAGGGCGGACAGGAGGAGGTTGCGGAACATGCCGGCCTTCTAGTCCGAACGGTGGCCTCTGCCCACGCTTTGTCAGTCGGCCGGGAGTCGGCGGCCATATTCCTCTTCGAGTACCTGCTGCCGCGCCCAGAAGGGACGGACCGGGCGCCCCGCGAGCCTGTCCTCGAGCACGTCGAGATGGAGGTGCCAGCCGCCCGAGACGTCGATCGTCATCGCCCGCGAGGGGAGGCGGCGGTGGGTGAGGATGAACAGGGTCTGCTCGCCGTGCGGCTCCAGCTCCCAGCTCACTTCGGTCGATCTGCCGTCCTCCTCATGCCAATTGAAGACAAGGCGGTTCGGCGGCTCGGCGGCGAGGATCTCGCCTTTCGACTCCAGGCCTTCATATTGACGGAACTGGCGATTATGTAGCTTACAAACCCACGATTTAGCCGGGTCCAGAGTTACCGACAAAGCCCCAATTGAGGCCCAGCGGGCGAACTCCCGCTAAGAAGCAATCTACTTTTTCGTAAGGAGCGTTCCTGTCGAGGCTGGCAACGCGAAATTCGCGCTCGCTCAAGCGCTCGATGGTGATCATACCCTCCAAGCCACAACGACTTATCACGGCATCGACTTGGGGCATGTAGTTCGCTGACGTGGCGCATCCAGCGCACGCACCCACGATAAGCGAGGCTGCTGCATGCGGAAGCCTCACTCCGGCTTTTCCACCGGAGGCGTATTATGCCAGTTCGGCATAGGATCGTCATCTTGCACCCCGGCACGACTAAACATCAGGGCGTCGGCCACGAGGCTTCTTGCCTGTACCTGCATATAGGTCGTCCGATGCTCCTCAGGCGTTTGTGAGACCAGATAGACGAAGCGCTCCACTCGATGGTTCAGCCATTCGGCGAACGTCATCTGGTCGCTCACTCCGGCTTCTCCACCGGCTTGTGCTTGACCAGCTTCCCGAGCCGTTCCTTGAACCGCTCGGGATCGTCGTCCGTCTCTAGCTCGCGGGCGGCCTGCTTGAACTTATCGAGCTGAGTGGATTCCCGCTCCGAAGTCATTTGTGATATCCCGGCAAGTTCATGGATTACGGATACATAGCATACATCGATGAAGCGGGCGACCCAGGCCTCAACCGCGTACGTCCACTGGATGAAAACGGCGCCTCTGAATGGTTGGTCTTAAGCGCTATCGTGATGAAGGCAAAGCGCGAGGCTGAGGTGGTGGACTGGGTAGATCGCATCCGCACCGGCATAGGCGTCACGCAGCGACGACACCTCCACTATCGCGATTTATCTCCGAGCCGGAAGCTTGCTGTCACCACGGCCATGGCAGACCTGCCGCTACGCGCGTTTGCGATTTGCTCCAATA
>CBIHLI010000196.1:0-3187 GCA_966210575.1 uncultured Sphingomonas sp. | reverse complement strand
ACGTCGTTGACAGCGAGCTGTTTGGGCACGAGGCCGGCGCCTTCCCCGGGGCCTTCTCCGCCAAGGACGGCATGCTGCTGCAGGCCAGCGGTGGGACGCTGCTTCTCGACGACGTCACCGCCCTTCCGGCGATCACCCAGGAAGCTCTCGACCGGACGCTCGCCACCGGCGAGGTCCGTCCGCTGGGCTGCAACGGCAGCCATTCGATCGACGTCCGCCTGATCGCGACCTCGAGCCGACCGTTGTCCGACGAATTCAACCCGCTGCTGCGCGAGCGGCTGGAAAATACGATCGTCATGCTTGCCCCGCTCAGGGAGCGGAGCAGCGATATTCCCGCCCTCGCCCGTCACTTGCTCGCCCGGTTCGCCGAGCAGCAGCTGATCAAGCCGCTGACCATCGACAATGGCGCGCTGACGGTGCTGATGCGCTACGGCTGGCCGGGCAACGTCCGCCAGCTGGCGAGCGTGCTGCTCCGCGCCGGGCTGCAACGCGACGGCGGGTCGCTGACGGTCGAGGATTTCCCGCATATCGCCACGCAGTCGCGCTTCTCGGCGCGGGCGAGCGACGTCGTTCCGAGGATGACCCAACATTCGACCGACGCGGCCGTCAACGGCGTCGGCGCGGTCACCATCTTCGACGACGACGGCCACATCCGCCCGCTCGACGAGATCGAGGCCGACCTGATCCGGCTGGCGATCGGCCATTATCGCGGCCGCATGACCGAGGTCGCCAAGCGCCTCGGGATCGGCCGCTCGACGCTTTACCGGAAGCTTAGCGACATCGGCATCGACACGGCGGCCTAGCCGCGCGGCGTCAGCGCCTGGTCGCGCAGGCCGCGCCAGACCTTCAGCGCCTGAACAGTCTCGGGAATGTCATGGACCCGAACGATCTGCGCGCCCTGCTCGACTGCCTTCAGAGCGAAAGCGATGCTCCCGCCGAGCCGCTGGTCGGCAGGCGCTTCGTTCGACAGTGCGCCGATCGTCCGCTTGCGGCTGGCGCCGACGACAATCGGGCAGCCCAGCGAATGGAACAGCGCAAGGGTTATCATCAGCTCGAGATTGTGGGCGACGGTCTTGCCGAAGCCGAAACCGATATCGACCAGGATCCGGGAGCGGTCGATACCGGCGGCTTCTGCGGCGGCGATCCGCTCCTCGAGCCACAGATAGACCTCGACGACCACATCGCCGTAGCGCGGGCTGTCCTGCATGGTTTCCGGGCTGCCCTGGTGATGCATCAGCACCACCGGGACGCCGGCCGCCGCGATTGCCTCCGCGGAGCGCGGATCGAAAGTCAGCGCCGAGACCTCGTTGATCATCCGCGCCCCGGCGGCGACCGCCGCCGTCATGACGTCAGCCTTGCGGGTATCGACCGAGACCGCCGCACCGCTCGCCGCGAGCTGCCGGATGATCGGCACGACCCGCTCGATCTCGTCACCCTCCCACACCAGGCTTGCTCCCGGCCTGGTCGATTCGCCGCCGACGTCGATGATTGCCGCGCCTTGCTCGCTCATCCGCGCGCCGGCGGCCGCGGCCTCGGCGGAATCGGCGAATTGCCCGCCGTCGGAGAAACTGTCGGGGGTGGCGTTGACGATCCCCATCACCTGCGGCTGGTCGAGGCGGATGGTGCGCTCGCCAAGCGCGAGTGGCGCTCTTGAGCCCGTCAGGCGCTCCCAGAGCGCTGAGAGTTCTTCATTGAAACGTTTCTCAATATCCTGAACTGCAACGAGTTCGGTCGTCGAGCGCTTGTTCGCATCGATGCCAATCAGCTCGACCGCCGAGAACCATGTCAGACCGCCGGCGAGGCGGGCGACCTTGCCATCATGGCCGAACGGGGAATCGACGAAGCCGGTCGGGCGGATGAGCGTAGGCATCGCCCCGCTATAGCGCGGAGAGGTGCCGCTGGCGCAAGCTGTCGAGCGGCTGCAGCGCCGCTCCTTCCTCGACATGCCAGAAGGTCCAGCCGTTGCACGACGGCGCGCCTTGGAGCGCGGCTCCAACCTTGTGGATCGAGCCCGAATGAGCGCCGCATTCGATCGAGCCGTCGGCACGCACCCGCGCCGACCATCGCTTCTTCGAATCGACCAGCATCGTTCCCGCTGCGCACAGGCCACTCTCGACCAGCAGCCCGAACGCCACCCGCGGCGCCGATCGTTTCTCGGCCATCATCTCCATCGCGCTCTCGTCGAGCGGAAGCGTCGAATCGATCCGCTGGCGGGCGACGCCGACATAGCCGCGCTCGCGCTCGATGCCGATCCAGCGGCGGCCGAGGCGGCGGGCGACCGCGCCGGTGGTGCCGGTGCCGAAGAAGGGATCGAGCACGATATCGCCGGGCTTCGTGCAGGCGAGCAGGATCCGGTACAGCAAAGCTTCGGGCTTCTGTGTCGGATGCGCCTTGGCGCCGTCGTCGCCCTTCACCCGCTCCGCGCCGCCGCAAATCGGCAGCACCCAGTCCGAGCGCATCTGAAGATCGTCGTTGAGCGCTTTCATCGCCCGATAATTGAACGTGTAGCGCGCTTTCTCGTCCTTGGCGCACCAGATCAGTGTTTCGTGGGCGTTGGTGAAGCGGGTGCCGCGGAAGTTCGGCATCGGATTCGACTTGCGCCAGACGATGTCGTTGAGAATCCAGAATTCGGCGTCCTGGAGCAGTGCCCCGACCCGGTAAATGTTGTGATAACTGCCGATCACCCAGATGCTGCCGTTGTCCTTGAGGATCCGGCGCGCCTCGGCGAGCCAGTCGCGGGTGAACTCGTCATAGGCGGCGAGGCTGTCGAACTTGTCCCAGGCGTCGTCGACCGCATCGACGCGGCCGCCTTCGGGCCGGAACAGGTCGCCGCCAAGCTGCAGATTGTAGGGCGGGTCGGCGAAAATCATGTCGACCGACTTGTCGGGGAGCCGCGCCATCTCGGCGATGCAATCGCCTTCGAGGATGGTGTCGAGCGGCAGCTTGCGAGCCGGCTTCCGTGCATCCGGGCGAGCGCGGACGCGCGGCTCGGCGATAGGCGTGATGAGGTTCATGCCCGTGATTGCCCCCTGGTTGAGGGCGAAGGTGAGTCAGGCCGGACTCGCGGTCAACCCGCTTCGAGCGCGGCTGCGTAGCAAAATCGCTAGATGGGCGTGATCGGCGGCAGCTTCGCCACAACATGTTGAGTCTGTGTCGCCTGGACGGACTCAACCGCTGGTGGGTGTGG